>JAEULX010000090.1 GCA_016793685.1 Bradyrhizobiaceae bacterium | reverse complement strand
GAGGGAAAGATATTTACGCCCCGTCAAGCGGTCGACGCAGTTCATCAGATAGAGCATGACATGCCGCGGATGCAGGAGGCTATGCATGAAATCATGCGGCGATTGACACCTAAGACATGACCGTTCAGAAGCCGGTGCCTCTCGATCGTTTTAAGTAATTGGCGAGCACAGTCCAATACCATTACCCCGGAACACAGCGGATCATTGTCACCGAGGTGAGGCCGCGCCGATGACGACGGTAGCGCAAGTCAAGAAGATGGTGCAGCCGTTGCTGGAGCAACATAGCGATCTCGCATTGGTCGGCCGCTGGATTTATCTCAAGCCCGTGCATCACGTCGCGCGGGCTGTGTTGATTGATCGCATGCTCAATCCAGAGAAGTTCAGGCCACGCTGGGCGGTCGTGCATCTTTTCGAGGCGCAGAACTTTTTTCCGGTGGATTGGGGTGAATGGCTTTATAACGAATCGTCGCCGACGCCTGGCTCTTGGAAAATAACGGACGCCAACATTTCACAGGCTCTCATTGACCAGATCGAGCGGCGCGCTCTTCCTCAGTTGCGCGCAATCAAGACGCTGGACGATTACCTCGCGTTCGTCTCGCAGCACAGGTTCCGACACAAGCTGTTCGACTGGCCGCATTGCAAGATCGTCGTCGACGTGGCGCTCGGCGACCTTGAAGCGGCCCGGGCTATTGGCGAGAAAAACAGTCAACGCTGGTCCAATTGGTCGGATAACCCGGATTTAGACGAAGACGGTAAGGCAAAATTTCGTCGGGTAAGCCAGCTGTGCGCCAGGCTGGCCGAGGACGATCGCGCGGGGCTCGCGCGCCTCCTGCACGAATGGGAGGCTTACACGGTGAAGAACTTCAAGATCGAACACCTGTGGGAGTCGACCCCGTTTCCGCTGGAGTTTGGCGGATAACGGCCTCCGGCTGCTTTCCCGTCACCTTGGATCGCCTGACCGAACGCGCGCTTCCGGCTGGCGAGCGCCCCATTCACTATTCCCGCTGCTCAGCAGGCGCGGCGGGGATGGGCTGCAAAAAGACCGGCTCCTTGCCGCCGGGTGGTCCGTTTGCTCCGTTGGCCTTTCCCGAAGCGGATGGCCGCGAGCCTTTGGTCCAATCGCCGCCCAGCGCTCGCTTCTGGATTGCGAGAAATGCCGGCGAGAATTGCCGCACGCCGACCCGGATGAGCACGGCCCCCGGAATAGGCGGATCGAGGTACGGGTAGCCCTTCTGCCCGTTCGCCACCAGCGCGATCGGGGCGACGTCGATATCGTCCTCCCCGTCCTCTTGCACCAGCGCGCGCATGGCCGCCTGGACTTCCGCCCCGTTGCTGTTGCTGGCCGGGCGGCTGGCATTGGGAAAAGTGAATATCGTGATGCCGTCGACGAACGACAGATCGGACAGATGGGTCACGCCGGCGTCGACGATGCGCGCGTTCCATCCCAGATAGTTCAGCGTGTTCTCGATGTCCTGGGCGAACAGCCGTGCCTCGAAATCCGGCACCGGCTGGATCAGCGCGACCGTGCCGCGCAGCGCCTTCAGCCGCTCGAATGCGTCGGCGACGGCCGCTGACGCGAGCGTGTATTCGTTGAAGGAGATATGGCGCGGACGCATCGCCTGCTGCAGCGCCAGATTGTCGGCTCTCAGCTCTTCCGTCTTCTGGTACGTCTCGGCGAGTTCATATTCCTGGCGGCGGCTGACTTCCGAGTCGCAGTTGAAGATCAACACGGTGAACACGATCTCGATGCCGAGCGCGGCGACCAGCACCTTCCAGCCGATGTCGAACCGCTCCTTTTCGAGCGCGACGCCGATTGCCACGCCTATTCCGGAGAGGACGAACAGAACTTCAAGGACGAGTCTTGCCGACTCCAGCTGGCCGATCGTTAGATTCTTGAAGAAGTAAAGCATCGATATGTCGGTGAATTGTTGGAGGCGCGCGGTGTGATCGCGGCCCCGCATGGCCCGCTCGTCGAGACGGACGTTCGTCCCGCCCGGCGGCGAACCGCGCTCGCAACCTCGCGATCCAGAAACGTCGTATCATTGCAGCGGTTGTGTGACGCAGACCATGCGACATGGAACTGGACGAATGCAGAAACGACGCAACGTCGAACGCGCGCCCCGCGCCGTACAATCGCACCGAACGGTGGTCGCCTCAACATGATGCGCACGGGCTGGCTTCGCCGGAACAAAGCCGGTCTTGCCAGACAACGGCAACCCGCGCAGAGTTCGCAGCGCCGTTAAGCGCTTTGGATTGCCGCATTGATTGCGTGTGCAAGGAGTCCCCGTCATTACCGCGCAGGCCAAGACAGACAAATCCACACGCGGCTGGAGCGTCGGCCGGCGGCTGACCCTGCTCGTCGTGTGCGTCGCCGTTTCGATGGCGCTCCTCGCGGCTGCCATCGTCCTGCAACTGACTCAGTCGGACGGCGCGGCGCGCCGCGAGGCGATCACCTACTCGGCGAAAACGATCCGAGCGGCGGTCGACGGGCAACTCGAAAAGCTGATCGTCATCGGCCGCATTTTTTCCGCCTCGCCGTCGCTCGAACGCGGCGAATTCACTGAGTTTCGTCGCGAGGCGGAGCAGGCCCTGCAGGGCGTCAAAGGCATATGGGTGGTGGTGGCCGATCCTGCCGGGCAGCAGATCGTCAATCTCGCCACGCCGCCCGGCGCCCCCCTGCCCAAGCGCGCTCCGGAGGGAATAGCGACGCAAAGACGGGCGTTCGAAAGCAAGAAGCCGGAAATCTCCAACATCTTCACCGGCGTTTATACCAAGAAGCCGATCGTCACCGTTGAACTCCCCCTATTCCGCGACAACGCCCCGCTGTATGTCGTGGCCGTCGCCGTCGACGTCACTTTGTTCCTCGGCCTTCTGTCGCGCGAGCAGATGCCGGAAGGCTGGCTGGCGGGGATTCTCGATCGGCGCGGCGACTTCATTGCGCGCACGCTCGACCACGAGCGCATGGTGGGAAAGCCGGCCGCAGCGGGCTGGCGGACGATCATGAATCGCGATGGACTTTTCGAGTTCACCGTTCTCGAGGGCGACACCATCGTAGAGGCGAACGTGGTGTCCGCGCTGAGCGGATGGGCGATCGGCGTCGCCGCGAACAAGGCGGTCTTCGACGCATCGTTATGGCAGGGCCTAGGGGCGGCGGCGCTCGGCGGCGGCGCGATCGCGCTTGTGGGCGTATTGCTGGCGATGATGATGGCGCGGTCGATGACCCGTCCGGCCGGCGGGCTGGAAAAGAGCGCACGCGCTTCCGAAGCATCGGATCGCGCTTGAGCCGACCCGGCATCGCCTAACGATTCGATACCCGCAGGCTGCGCAGCTTGCGGCGCATGTCCGTGGACACCAGCACCGATTTCTTGAGCGACACAAAACTCGCCGTCTTGTGCCGCTTGCCCGTCATGCCGTTGAACACTTTCAGCCCATCAGCCGTCGCCACGATGTCGCCCGCCTGCAGCGTCGGGTCTTTCTTGATGTCGATCTTGGCGAGTCCGAACGGGTTCTTGCCGTTGCAGGTGCAGCTTTCCACCAGTTCCTTGCGGAACAGGAACGCCGTCGACAGGCGCTCGTAGCGCTCGCCGTTCTCCGTCGTCGCCTCTTCGATGTTTGCGCCTTCGTAAACTTTGGTGCGGCTCGCCGGACATAGCGCGCTGCAGAGCTTCGTCGGCGTCACGTTGGCGGCGCCCGCGCTGAGCGGGAAAAAGCGCCCGTCGCACAGCCGCACGCAATAGGCCGTGACCGGCTCTACCGGCGGAATTTGCACCGGGCTCGCGGGCGCGCCCGGCGGCAAGTGGCGCATGGCGTTCGGGTCGGAATAAGCGAGAGGCTGGGTCGCGCGGCGCACGGGCGCGGCCGCGCGCGGCTCGGGCGGGGGAGAAGACCGGGCGCCGCTGCCGAACGGCCAGCCGCCGGAGGACGAGCCGGAGGTCCAGGCCCATTGCGCCCAGGCTTTGGTCGGCGCGAGGGCGAAGGCGAACAACGTGAGCAGCAACAATTGCGATGCAGGGAATACGCGGCTGTTCGCGGACCTCTTGATCATGGCTGATCGTTGCTCGGCGCGTGCGGGTGAAGTTGCCAAAAGCAAAGCAGCCCCGCCGGTCGGGCGAGGCTGCGCTGCGGTCTCATCTGTTGCCGCTCAGTCGGCAGTGTTGGACGAACGGACGCTCGCGGTCCGCCGGCCGCTCATCGGCAGCACGACGACTTTGGAGCCGACCTTCGCACGTCCATAAAGGTCGATCACATCCTCGTTGGCGAGGCGGATGCAGCCGCTCGACACGCGCTGCCCGATCGTCCCCGGATCATTGGTGCCGTGGATGCGGTAGATCGTGTCGCCGAGATAGAGCGCGCGCGCTCCCATCGGATTGCCCGGACCACCCGCCATGAAGCGCGGCAGATAGGGCTGGCGCGCGATCATTTCCGACGGCGGCGTCCAATCCGGCCACTGGTTCATCCGGGTGATGTGCTCGACGCCGGACCAGGTGAAGCCCTCGCGGCCGACGCCGATTCCGTAGCGGATCGCCTTGCCGCCGCCGAGCACGTAATAGAGATACGTGTTGGGGGTATCGATGATGATCGTGCCCGCCGCTTCGCTGCTCGGGTAGTTGACCACCTGGCGGCGCAGCCGCGCCGGCACGGCGGCCGGCTCCTCCTCGCGCGCGCGGTCATCACGCACATAGCGGTCGACCGGCGACGACACAGCCACTCGGGGCGAGGCCCAGAAAAGAGGATCAGCATGGCTCGGCGTGGTCGCCAAGCCGATCGACGCGAACGCCAATGCAGCGCTGACTGCGAGAGAAAGGTTCGTTTTGCGAGTCATGACAGACCCCCCGTTATTATCCCCTCGGCATAACGTTGCCGCTCGAACAACGTGGGAGGCGCGAAAAGGTTCCGCATAAAGTATTGACGAGTAAGGCAAAAGGACATGGAAACAGGCGCAAATACGGCAACAAATTGGCATCAAATTTAGCGAGTTAAGCAGGGTAGAATAATAGTTGGGCATCAAATCAAATGGCCGGGCTTTTGGCCCGGCCATTTGCATCAACGGCTTCGATATGGAGTTTACGTCTTCGGTCTCCTCGCAAGGCAGGGGGGCATCCCGCCGCTACGATCAGACCAGGCACTTGCTCAGGATATGCGAGAGTTGCGGAGCTGCGATCGGGCTTGCCGCCGCGTCGCAACCTTCCGGGATCCGCGGGCGACGCTCGTTGCTCTGCGGAGCGACGCCAGCGGGCTTGTTCTGCGAGTCGACCGTCGGGTTGACCGGGCGCACCGTGCTGCCCGCGGTATCGCGCACCGTCACCTCCGGCAGCACGACGCCCTTCGTCACCAGCGTCGCATTGCTCAGCGGATCGGACTTGTACAGCACGCGCCCATCGCGGTCGCGATAGATGATGGCTGCGTCGCGGATGCCGACCACTTCGACGGCGGAAATCGTGCGGGCTTCCTTGCGGGCGGTCTGCGCTGCCGTCAGCCGATCACTTTTTTGTGTACGATCGACCGAGGTGACCACGCCCTTGGCGCCGGCCGATGCGTCGGCCACGCCGACGAAGCGAGCGCTCAGGTCCCCCGAAAAGCCCACGGCGGTCCCGGCGATAAGCGCGGAAATGCCGGCAGCATAAAGAGAATTCAGCTTGAACATCGGAGTGCGCCGATCTTTTGCTGATTAATGGCCCCGTGCCATAGACCGTCCCCCTGACGATCTGTCGCAATAACGCATTCTTAAGCATTTGGTTCCGTCCGGCCGCGCGGGGCGCCGACGGTTTTTTTGCCGGGCGCAGGCCGGGGCTGCGCGCTCAGCGCTCGCCGAGCAGGTGCGAGGCGGGAATCATCATCCGGCAGCGCACGCCGGCGGGCTCGAAAGTTAACGCGACGTCGGCGTCGAGCGCGCGCGACAAGTTCTTTTCCACCACCAGACTGCCGAAGCCGCGGCGGCTCGGCGTCGTCACGTCAGGCCCACCATGCTCGGCCCACACGATTTCGACGCCTTCTTTTTCGGCTTTTTCCGCGCCGCCTTTCGTGGCCGGTTCCAACGCCGGCATCGTATCGGATGGAAGTTTCCGCCAGACGACTTCGACGCGCCCCTTGGGCACCGACAACGCGCCGAAGCGCTCGGCGTTCATCGCAAGCTCATGCAGCGCGAGACCGAAACTTTGCGCAGCGGCAGGCTTGAGATGGATGGCGGGTCCGGACAAGGTGACCCTGTTGGCGGCGCCGTCGAGATACTTCGCGAGCTGGCGGCGCGTGAGATCCTGCAAGGAGGCGCCGTACCATCCTTCCTGCACCAGCAGATCATGCGAGGTGGCGAGCGCCTGCAGCCGGTCGCCAAAGGTTTCGAGAAAGGAATCGATCGTACCGGCATGGCGCGCGGTCTGGCGCGCCATCGATTGGATGACCGCAAGAAGGTTTTTCGAGCGGTGGGTCAGTTCGCGCATCAGCAGGCGAAGATGACCTTCGTTGGTTTTGCGATCGGTAATGTCGAACAGCGCGCAGGTGACGCCGACAATGTTTCCTTTCGAGTCGGGCAGCGGCTCGACATGGAGATCATACCAGCGCGTCTTGTCCGCCTCCTTCACGCTGACTTCGCCGCCCTGGCCGTGACCGCTTGCGAGCGATGCGCGTACGAGCGCGCCGAATTGATCCCGGCTGTCCTTGGGGAGGATGTCGGCGGTGGTGTGGCCGACGATGTCGGATACCTCGCGGCCGAACAGCGGATTGCTGATCGAGGTGAAGCGCAGATCGCGGTCCTGGGTAAACAGCGTGACGTGCGAGCCGCGCAAGGCGATCTCGTAGCATTGGAGGGCGCCGCGCAGTTCGTCGCCAAGCCGCTGCTGTTCGTTCTCGAGCGAGCGAATGCGCGAAACGTCGATGGCGACGCCGGTAATCCCGTCGATCGCGCCGTCGCCGCCGAATGACGGCGCGATATGATAGGAATAATGCACTTGGCCGTCGGCGTCGGCCGAGCAGGCCTCGCAGATTTCCGGCTGTCCGGTGGCGAGCACGCGCTGCTTGACGGCGGTGAGCGCATCCCGGACGTCCGCCGGGAAGATGCCGTCATCGGTCCGGCCGATCATCTCCGCCGCGGCGGCGGCGCTGTCGGGATTGTAAGCCCAGGTGTAGCGCAGCGCCCGGTCCTGGGAGAATGCGTGGATATGCGCGCCATGCAGCGCCGCTTCCAGCCGCGCCTTCGCGAGCGCCAACTCGCGCGTCCGCTCATCGAGCCGCCCCTCGAGTTCGCGGCGGGACGCATCGGGGGCCGGTTCCAGTCGTTGCGCCGCCATCTGGGGGCCTGCGGGCTCCCGCTCCCGCACGTCCACTGCCGCCAGGCTCGCGAAGCCGGCCGCGGCGCCGGTCGCGGCGCTGGCCGCGGCGACTTGGCCCTGCGCGGTCCAGCGCCATACCAGCC
>JAEULX010000008.1 GCA_016793685.1 Bradyrhizobiaceae bacterium | reverse complement strand
GCGCTCCTGGTGGCTGAAAATGCTGATGGGCGCCGACGAACTCGCCAGCGAATACGTGAAGGAGCACAGCCGCAAGATCGCCGACGTCATGATCGCCAAGGTGATCACCGCGACGCCGGATACGCCGGTCAGCGACATCGCTGAGATGCTCGAAGGCAACCGGATCAAGCGGGTCCCGATCGTCAAGGACGGCAAGCTCGTCGGTATCGTCAGCCGCGCCAACCTGCTGCACGCGCTCGCCTCGCTACGCGATGAAATCGCAGCGCGCCCGGTCGCCGACTCCGAGTTGCGCGAAGCGATCATGAAACGCCTCGCCGGCGAGCCGTGGAGCCGCGCGCAGCTGATCAACGTGACGGTCGCTGGCGGGGTCGCCGACGTCTGGGGCATCGTCGATACCCCGCCGGAGAAACAGGCGATCCGCGTCGCCATCGAAACGATGCCGGGCGTCAAGGCGGTGAAGGACAATCTGATCGTGCGCCCAGTCCTCAGCGGGACCTAGAGCAAATCCCGTTTTGATAGAATCCGGATTCGCTATGTCTCTTTGTCTTGTCGCATTTTCTGACGGCGAACCGGATTCCACTTCGCCCCAAATGCTCTCGCCGCAGAGGACCATTCCGCGCGACCGCAGGTCACGGAAACAGCGCGATCTGCTCCAGCCCCATGGTCTCCGGGAAGCCGAGCATCAGGTTCATGTTCTGCACCGCCTGGCCCGACGCGCCCTTGACGAGATTGTCGAGGGCGGAGCCGATGATGGCGCGGCCCGGCTTGCGGTCCTTGGCGACCCCGATGAAGGTCATGTTGGAGCCGCGCACATGCCGCGTCTGCGGCATCTCCCCGAACGGGAGCACGTGCACGAACGGCTCGCCGGCATAGGCCTGCGCGATGATGGCGTGGAAATCTTCCGGCTTCTGCTGCGCGCTTGCCCGCACGTAGATCGTCGAGAGAATGCCGCGGTTCATCGGCAGGAGGTGCGGCGTGAAGGTGACGACGACATCGCGCCCGGCCGCGCGCGAAAACTCCTGGTCGAGCTCCGCCATGTGGCGGTGATGGCCGACGCCATAGGCGTGGAAGCCCTCCGACACCTCGGAGAACAGCATGTTCTCCTTGGCCGCCCTCCCCGCCCCCGTCATGCCGGACTTCGCATCGATGACGATGTCGTCGAGCGCGATCACGCCCTTGCGGATCAGCGGGATGAGCGGAAGCTGCGCGCAGGTGGTGTAGCAGCCGGGATTGGCGACGAGCCGCGCTTTCTTGATCTCGTCGCGGTAGACCTCGACCAGTCCGTACACGGCTTCGGTCTGCAGGTGCGGCGCGGAATGCTCGCCGCCATACCAGCGCGCGTAGGCGTTGGTGTCGGCAAGGCGGAAATCGGCGGAGAGGTCGACGACCTTGGTGGCCGGCGCCGCGGCGAGCAGCGCCGCGATCACCTTCTGCGTCGTCGCATGCGGCAGCGCGCAGAACACGAGGTCGAGCGCCGCGGCCTTCCAATCGACGCCGTCGATCGAGACGAGCGTCGGCAGGGCGAACGGCGAGAACTGCGGAAACACGTCCCGCATCGCCTGGCCGGCGCGACGGTCCGCCGTCAGCAGCGCGATCTCGACCTGCGGGTGGCGCAGCAGCAGCCGCACCAGTTCCGAGCCGGTATAGCCCGACGCGCCGAGCACGCCGACTTTCGCTTGTCTCGCCATGAACTCTTCCTTTCGCCTGCGGAGGTATCCGCAGCGGGCGCTTGCGTCAATTCAGCTCCGGGCAGGCAAGCGCCGCCCGGCTGCGCGATGGATCATGCAAATTGCGGCGGATCACGCTCCGGTTAGCCAATGCAGGCCGAGCGTGCCGGGGGCGAGCAGCACCGCCGCCCACACGAAGGCCGAGCCGAAATTGGCGACCTGGAACGGCCAGAACGGCATCACGAAAATGCCGGCGACGAGCGGCACCGAGGCGCGCAGCGGCCCGAAGAAGCGGCCGAGCGCGACGGCGAACACGCCAAAGCGGCGGATGAAGGCCTCGCCCTTGGGCAGCAGGTCGGGATAGCGCGACAGCGGCCAGACATGGGCGATGTTGTCCTTGAACGTGAAACCGAGCCAGTAGGAGAGCCAGTCGCCCAGCGCCGCGCCGACGGCGGCGGCGACCCAGATCGGCCAGAACTCGAGCCCGCCCATGCCGATGAGCGCGCCGATGCCGACCAGCGCCGCCCAGGCTGGAACAATGAGCGACATGAAGGCGAGCGATTCGGCAAAGGCGAGCGCGCCCACGATCGGCACCGCCCAAACCTGGTTCGTCCGCACAAACTCGATGAGGGCGTGGGTGTATTGTTCCATTGTCTGCGCGAAGAACCAGCTGCCGAACATGGGAGCGTGCGAGCGTGACACATCGGGATGACGCCTGAATATATGCGCCATCCCCGCCTTGCGGTCGCCTTGATCGCGGGCGACCCATCGCGTGCACGGGGTGGCGGCCCTATCTTTGCTCCGCCCCTATGCGATAGTGCGACAAACCGATTCGTCGGTTCCCTCTCAACACAACGTAAGATATGGCGAAATCCGCGCAAAGGAAGGCCGACCGCAGTTCCGATCTGTTCACCGACGAGCCCGCGGGTGCGCGGCGCGCCGCCGCACCGCCGCCGAAGGGACGCCGCGGCGGTAACGGGGGATCGGCCGAGGGCGGCTATACCGCCCACGACATCGAGGTGCTGGAGGGGCTGGAGCCGGTGCGCCGCCGCCCCGGCATGTATATCGGCGGCACCGACGAGAAAGCGCTGCACCACCTCTTCGCCGAGGTGATCGACAACGCCATGGACGAGGCGCTGGCGGGCCATGCCGGCTTCATCGAGGTGGAACTGTCCGCCGACGGGTTCCTGGCCGTCACCGACAATGGCCGCGGCATCCCGGTCGACCCGCATCCGAAGTTTCCCAAGAAATCCGCCCTCGAAGTGATCCTGTGCACGCTGCATGCGGGCGGCAAGTTCGACTCCAAGGTTTACGAGACCTCGGGCGGGCTGCACGGCGTCGGCGTCTCGGTGGTGAACGCCCTGTCGGAGACGCTCGAAGTCGAGGTCGCGCGCAGCGGCCAGCTCTACCGGCAGGTCTATCATCGCGGCAAGCCGGCGAACGGCCTGGAGAAGGCCGGCAAGGTGCATAACCGCCGCGGCACCAAGGTGCGCTTCAGGCCGGACCCGCAGATTTTCGGCGCCAAGGCGAAGTTCAGCCCGCAGCGCCTGTTCAAGATGGCGCGCGCCAAGGCCTACCTGTTCGGCGGCGTGGAAATCCGCTGGCGCTGCGACAAGGCGCTGCTCGCCGGCATCGACGGCGTGCCGGAGGAAGAGACGTTCCACTTCCCCGCCGGCCTGCAGGATTATCTCGCGAGCACGCTCGACGGCCAGACGCTGGTGCATCCCGACATCTTCACCGGCCGGTCGGGCCGGCCCGGCGCGAACGGCGCGGTGGAATGG
>JAEULX010000002.1 GCA_016793685.1 Bradyrhizobiaceae bacterium | reverse complement strand
CGTTCGCGGAGTTCGCGCCGGCGCTAGTAGCGGATGAGCTACGCGCCGGAAGGCCGAGCGGTTCCGCAACCCCCTTCCCTTCGACACGGCTCATCGCGCTGCGCGCCGGGCCCGCAATCCTGCCGACGATAATCTCCGGCTGCTGCCCGCCTGGCTGCCGATCCCCGGCGCCGCCGCAGGGACGGACACGCGGTGCAGAGGCCGCCGTTGCCGCTTTCCGCAGCGCGGCCGCGCAGGGAAAAAGATTGCGCGTGGACGTGCCTGTTGGTGCCGCCGCACGCGATCCGGTTCGAGCCGAAGCGTCGCGGACACCGTTCGAGCGAATCTCCGGTTGCGCGGGGGAAATCGCCTTAGAGCGAATCCCGTTTTGATTGAATCGGGCTTCGCTCTATTTCTCTTTGTATTGTCGCATTTTCTGACGGCGAACCGGTTTCCCCTTCGCCTGAAAATGCTCTAGTCGCCGGCCTCGTAGAGAAACTGGCGCACGGCTTCGACGGCGCCATGCACGTCGAGATCGTCGTGGCCGCCCTGCGGGAATCGCACGAAGCGTTTCGTGGTCGGCGCGAGCGCAAACAACCGCTCGCCCAGCCGCAGCGGAACCACGCGGTCGCGCGCCCCGTGCATGACCAGCAATGGCGCGGTGAGCCGGCCGATCAATTGTTCCGACCGCAACTGATCCTTCATCAGCAAGTGCACCGGCGCGAACGGATAGATCGACGCCGCGATGTCGAGCGCCGAAGTGAACGGGGCCTCGAGAACGAGCTTGCCGATGGGGTGGGCGGCGGCGAGCGCGACTGCAGGCCAGGTGCCGAGCGACACGCCCCAGGGGACGATGCGATCGGCCGCATAGCGCTGGACCGCGAAGATGTAGGCGGCTTCGGCGTCGCGCACCAGGCCCTGCTCGCTCGGCCGGCCGGTGGAGCCGAAGTAACCGCGATAGGAGAGCGCGACAAGGCCGGCGCCGTCGGCGATGATCTTCTCGAACCGGGCGACGCGCCAGGCGATCACTTCGGCATTGCCATGGAAGAAGATCACCACCGGCTTCCCCGGCCGCGGCGGAACATGCCACGCGACCACCTTCTCGCCGTCGCTCGTCCGCAGGACGATTTCTTCAGCGGCCGGAAATCCAGCATCGCTGGGCAGGATGCGGCCAGTTTTCGGCGGGTAATACATGAACTCGCGTTGCAATAAATAGAGCGCCGCCACCAGAACGACGTAGCCGCATACAACCAGCGCAAGCCATTTCAGCAGCGTCATCCCCGTCGGCAGCCCATGGGTCGCCCGGGCTACCGATCTCACTGCTCAACCGGCGGCGCTGCAAGCACTTTTTCGGCGGTCAACATCCCCTTGAGCCGCTCGGCGACGGTGAGGTGGCCCTTGGGGCTCCAATGTCCGTCATTGGGAAGGGTGTCCGCGCCGTCCATGCGGACGTAAGGGATATGCGCGGCTTGCAGGTACGGCTCCAGCGCCGGATCGGGGAGCTGCAGCCCGACGAGGAACTTTGCGCCGTGCGATTCGACGAACTGGCGCATCATG
Source organism: Bradyrhizobiaceae bacterium (assembly GCA_016793685.1). Classification (GTDB taxonomy): domain Bacteria; phylum Pseudomonadota; class Alphaproteobacteria; order Rhizobiales; family Xanthobacteraceae; genus Rhodoplanes. The sequence goes on along the minus strand of JAEULX010000002.1, from coordinate 8,170 downwards.
CCGATGAGCTTCGTGGTCGGATCGGGAACGACGACCGCCGGATAGCGCATCAGCATGTAGAGCTCGATGCCGAGCCGCACCAGCGCCGAATGCTCCGCAAGCACATTGCGGTAATAGTAGTATTTATGGCCGCGGGGGACCGGCATGCCGCGGAAGTCCCACTCGCCGTCGCGCTCGGAATAATACGGCTTGAGCGTATGGCCATGAACCGAATTGGTGGCGTTGTCGCGATGGTCGTTTTCGACGCACACCATCAGCACCACGACCTTCGGCTCGATCTTCGGCCACAGCCGGCGCAGCAGCAGATATTCCTGGTCCGTCCCGTATGCGGCGACGCCGGCGTTGACGATCCTGAAATCGGGAAGCTGCTCGCGCAGGCGGTCGGTGAAGCGTTCGCCGTCCTTCACGCCGGCGCCGTATACGAACGAGTCGCCGATGAACAGGATCGTCGGCTTCGTCGTCGGCGCGAGCTCGACGTCGCGAAGCCCGAGGCTGTTGATGCTGGCGCCGAAACTCGTGACCTTGTTCGGGATGGGAACCCAGCCGATCTCCGCGTCATGTTGGTAGGGCAAGCGGACGGCTTCGGGGGTCAGACGCAGGTCGCGGAAGTCGGCGACGCGAAGGAATATCTCTATCGCCAAGAGGCACAGAAGAACGATGCCGACTTGCAGCGCGATCGCCTTCGCCAGCGACCAGCGCCGGCCGCCGGCCGCCGGCGACGTGGATTTGGACGAGGATTTGGCGCTGCTATCGCTCGACATGCGCGAAGACCTGTCAGCAGTCGACGGCAGCGCCGCGGGCTCGCCTTACAGCGACTTGCCGATCTCCTCGGTCATCTTCTTGGCGTCGCCGAGGATCATCATCGTATTGTCGCGGTAGAACAGCGGGTTGTCGATGCCGGCGTAGCCGGACGCGAGCGAGCGCTTGTTGAACATCACGGTGCCGGCCTTCCACACCTGCAGCACCGGCATGCCGTAGATCGGCGAACTCGGATCTTCTTCCGCCGCGGGATTGGTGACGTCGTTGGCGCCGATCACGTAGGCGACGTCCGCCTGCGCGAACTCGCTGTTGATGTCCTCGAGTTCGAACACCTCGTCATAGGGCACGTTCGCCTCGGCGAGCAGCACGTTCATATGTCCGGGCATGCGGCCCGCGACCGGATGGATCGCGTATTTGACCTCCACGCCCTCCGCCTTGAGCCGGTCCGCCATCTCGCGCAGCGCGTGCTGGGCTTGCGCGACCGCCATGCCGTAGCCAGGCACGATGATGACCTTGCCGGCGTTCTTCATGATGAAGGCCGCGTCTTCCGCCGAGCCGAGCTTGACCGGGCGCACTTCGCCGCCGCCGGCAGGCCCCGCCACCTCGCCGCCGAAGCCGCCGAGGATCACCGAAATGAACGAGCGGTTCATCCCCTTGCACATGATGTAGGAGAGGATCGCGCCCGAGGAGCCGACCAGAGCGCCGGTGATGATCAGCGCCGAGTTGCCCAGCGTGAAGCCGATGCCGGCCGCCGCCCAGCCCGAGTAGGAGTTCAGCATCGAGATCACGACCGGCATGTCCGCGCCGCCGATCGGAATGATGATGAGCACGCCGAAGACGAACGAAACGAGCGCCAGCAGCCAGAACGCGGCGTGGCTTTCCTTGGTGGCGAGCCAGATGACCAGGAGGACGATCAGCGCCGCGAGGCCGATATTGATGGCGTGCCGCTGCGGCAGCATGATCGGTGCGCCGCTCATGCGGCCCGACAGCTTGAGGAAGGCGATCACCGAGCCGGTGAAGGTGATGGCGCCGATCGCGGTGCCGAGCGACATCTCGATCAGGCTCTGGCCGTGAATGTGGCCGGAATCGCCGATCCCGAACGCGCGCGGCGCATAAAGCGCCGCCGCCGCCACCAGCACCGCCGCCATGCCGACCAGCGAGTGGAACGCCGCGACCAGTTCCGGCATCGACGTCATCGGCACCTTCCGCGCGATGGTCGCGCCGACGCCGCCGCCGATCGCCAGTCCGAGCAACACCAGGAACCAGGCGCCGACCCCTTGCGGCGGGCTGAGCGCGAGCGTCGTCAGCACCGCGATAACCATGCCGACCATGCCGAAGATATTGCCGGACCGGCTCGTCTCCGGGCTCGACAGGCCGCGCAGCGCGAGGATGAACAGCACCCCCGCGACCAGATAAAGAAACCCGCCCAGATTCACATTCATGGCACTCGGTCCCCATTCAAATCCGAAAACATATCGCCGGCTTCAGCGGGCTTTATCGCCCGTCCCCGCGCCGCCGGCTCAGCCCCCTTGCCCCGGGGGATACCGATTGCGGGCCTATTTCTTTTTCTTCTGGTACATCGCGAGCATGCGCTGGGTGACGAGGAAGCCCCCGAAAATATTCACCGACGCAAACACGAGAGCGATGAAGCCGAGGAACCGCGCGAAGCCGGTGCCGCTCTCCACCAGGCGAACGCCAACCGCGAGCAGCGCGCCGACCACGATCACCGAGGAGATGGCGTTGGTGACCGACATCAGCGGCGTATGCAATGCCGGCGTCACCGACCACACGACGTAGTAGCCGACGAACACCGCCAAGACGAAAATCGAAAGGCGGAAGATGAACGGATCAGTCACCGCCGCTACATGTTCCATGTCAATCTCCTTCAAACCGCGTCTGCTTCCGCCGCCCGCTGGCAGGAGAGAGACGGGCCATAGGGACGCAGCCGACGCCGAGCCCCGAAAAGCTTCTCACCCGGACCGCCGTGCGCTCCGGCCTCTTCCCGCTGCCGACAAGTCGAGGTGAACGGATGTCATGGCTACGCCGCGGTCTTCGGCGCAAAGTTCGGGTGGACAACGGCGCCGTCGCGGGTGAGCACCGTCGCCTTCAGGATATCGTCGTCCCAATTCAGGTTGATCTCTTTGGTCTTCTTGTCGATCAACACTTCCAGGAACGTATAGAGGTTCTTGGCATAGAGCGACGACGCCGAAGCGGCAAGGCGTCCGGGGAAATTCGAATAGGCGACGACCTTCACGCCGCCCGCATCGACGACTTCGTCCGCCTTTGCGAGCTCGCAATTGCCGCCGCGCTCGACCGCGAGGTCGACGATCACCGAACCCGGCTTCATCGAGTGCACCATTTCCGCCGTAACGAGCTTCGGCGCCGGGCGCCCCGGGATCAGCGCGGTGGTGATCACGATGTCCTGCTTCTTGATGTGGTCGGCGACCAGGGCAGCCTGCTTTGCCTGGTACTCCTTCGACATTTCCTTCGCGTAGCCGCCGGCGGTCTCCGCCTGCTTGAATTCGTCGTCCATCACCGCGATGAACTTCGCGCCGAGGCTCTCCACCTGCTCCTTGGCCGCCGGACGCACGTCGGTTGCGGTCACGATGGCGCCCAGCCGGCGCGCGGTCGCGATCGCCTGCAGGCCGGCGACGCCTGCCCCCATGATGAACACCTTGGTGGCGGGCACCGTGCCCGCGGCGGTCATCATCATCGGCAGCGCCCGCCCGTATTCCGCTGCGCCGTCGATCACCGCGCGGTAGCCGGCAAGGTTGGCCTGGCTCGACAGCACGTCCATCGACTGCGCCCGCGTGATGCGCGGCATCAGCTCCATCGCGAACGCGATCACGTCGGCGCGCGCGAGCACCTGAAGCGCCGCCTCGTTGCCATACGGATCCATGATCGCGATGACCAGTGCGCCCTTCTTGTAGGCGCCGAGTTCCGCCTCGTTCGGCCGACGGACCTTCAACACGATGTCGGCGTCGCGCACGGCGTCGCGCGAGATCACCGCGCCCACCGCCTCATAATCGGCGTCCAGTATCCCGGACTTCACGCCCGCGCCGGGCTCGACCAGCACCTCCGCTCCAAGCGCCTTCATCTTCTTCACGGTCTCGGGCGTCGCCGAAACGCGCGGCTCGGAGGCGTCGGCTTCCGCACAAACTGCGATTTTCATGAATCTCTCCTGCGCAGGCACGACCGGGAGCGGCTGCAACGGCAATGCGCGCAGCTTCGTCGCCGGTCTCAGCCGAGGAAATAGGCCAACAGAATGAGGATGATGACGTTCCCTGCGACGGCCCATTTAAGAAGACGTATGAACCCCAGATACGTCGCCTCATGCTGCGGGTAGTCGTTTCCTGGCGCGGTTTCGTATTCCAGCACGCTGTTCTCAGCCATCCCGTTCCCCACTGTTACGCATTGCGGCCGCGCGCGGGCTTAGCGCAATTGCGTCGCCCCGGCAATGGAAAGCACGGCCAAGCAGACATGTCTTCCGCCGCATGGCGCAAGATCGCCGCTCGCTGCGCGAACGCACGATAGCCGCCATGCCCGTCCACCCGCAAGATGTCCCGAAAAAGCATCCGCCGCGCCGCCCGATGCGTTGCACGCAACTCGGCGGCGATGCGAATTCATGCGCAACTTGGCGGCAGCGCATGCAGCCGCCTGTCGCAGCATCGCTCGAAGGCGCGTTCAGCCGGACGCGATGCGCCAGCCGGCACCGCGCTTATCTAGCCTTGCCACCACATCGTTTCGCGGAGGATATCGACGACGGTGATCACGCCCAGCAATTCTCCTTTGATCACCGGGGCGCGGTGCAGGTGATTGCGGGCAAAGATCTGACAGACCTCCTGCACCGTCATGTCGGGATCGACCTCGATGCAAGGCTTGGTCATCACCTCGCCGATCTTCATCGTCTCCGGATTCTTGCCGGCGGCGGCCACCTTGTAGACGATGTCCGAGTTGGTCACGATCCCATAGGAGTCGCCTGGCCCGGCCGGCTCCACCATCAGGCCGCGCAGGCGCTTCTCGGTCATCACCTTCATGGCGTCGGCGACGGTGGCGGAGGCCGGAATCATCACGACCGGCGTGGTCATTATTTCTTTTGCCGTTTGCATTACTCGCTATCCTTTTGATGGGTTCGGCGGGGCGCCTTCACCACCATTTTCCTTTGCTCAGGATGTCGGTCACCGAGATGATGCCGACCAGGTCGTCTTTGATGACCGGCGCGCGATGAATGTGATTGTTGGCGAACAGCCGGGCGACGTTCTCGACCGTCATGTCGGGATTAACGACGATGCAGGGCTTGGTCATGATGTCGGCCACGGTCATGGCCTTCGGATCGTCGCCATAAGCGATCACCTTGTACGCGATATCGGCCTCGGTCAGAATCCCGTAGCCCTTTTCCGACGGTCGCGGCTTGACAATCAGAGAGTGGATTTTTTTGGAGCGCATCAGCCCAATGGCTTCTGAGACCAGAGCCGAGGCCGCAATCGTGGCCACCTCGGTGGTCATAATGTCTTTTGCTAGTAACACGGTTTACCTCCAGAGGTTAGCTTCAAACCTGATCAACGACATTGCCGGTGCGGAACAATTGGCGCGTTGCCTCAAGAATTCCTGATGGCTTCGCAGCCGTCAGAGGGTTGCTCCACCGTCGACGCCGATGACCTGGCCGGACACATAGCGAGCCTCGTCGGAGGCCAACCACACGAAGGCATTGGCGATGTCTTCCGGCTTGCCGAAGCGCCCCATGGCGATGCGCTCGAGCAGCTTATCGACCACAGGCTCGGGAATGCCCGCGGTCATTCGGGTTTCGATGAACCCGGGCGCCACGGCGTTGGCGCGAATGCCTTTGCGGCCAAGTTCGCGCGCCCAGACTTTGGTCATGCCGACGACGCCGGCCTTGCTCGCCACATAATTGGTCTGACCATAGTTGCCGTAGGGAGCGACCAGCGACGACGTGCTCAGGATGACCCCGCTGCCCTGGGCGACCATCACCTGCGCAACCGCTTGCGAGCAATTGAAGACGCCCTTGAGGTTGATCGCGATCACCAGGTCGAAATTCTGCTCGCTCATCTTGATCAGTTGAGCGTCGCGAATGGTGCCGGCGTTGTTGACGATCACGTCGATCCGCCCGCCGAAGTGATCCAATGTCGCCTTGACCATCGCGTTGACCGATTCGCGGTTGGACACGTCGACCTTGACCGCCAGCCCCTGGCCGCCCATGGCGACGATTTCGTCCACGACGGTTTGCGCTTCGTCGAGATCGAGGTCGACGACGACGACCTTGGCGCCCTCCTCCGCGAAACGGACCGCTGTGGCGCGACCAATCCCGCGCCCCGCGCCGGTGACGATCGCAACTCTATCTTTTAGACGCATAATTCACTCCTCTGGGAGCCAAAGAGCTAAAAAAGAAAAGAATAGTCAGCTTCTTCTCCTGGCCCATGGTTGCGTGATTGTGGATCCCGTCGAGGGCCCCCAGCATGTCGGCGCCAGCGACGACGGGTTGTCATTGGGTGTGAGGCGAGCGCGCGGCCATTTCAGGGTGTTGGGATTGGCCATCTTTTTTCTCCACGCGGTCGGGCCGCGCGGTTTGGGGCACGTGCGTCTTCAGAACGACGCGTTCGGTATGCGGATAGCGGCAGACTCCCATCGGAGTCCTTGCGGCAGATCAAGAATGGTTATGCGCGTCCAACAAACCTGCAGCGGCGAGTTCGCCGGCCTGGCGCTTCGCAACCTGGTCGACCGAAAACCGCTCGATCGCCTCATTGAATAGTCGGTGATAATTGAGCCGCGCCTCGAGATGGAGAAAAACCCCGCCCAGGCCGATGGCGGCCCGGTCCATAAACACGAACTCCTGCGGCACGCGCACCGGCCCCTTTTCCTTGAGCGCCCGGTGGACGGTAAACGCTTCGCGGCGGCCATATTCCGACGGCTTGACCCCGTCGGCGATCGTGCGCTCGCGGTCCTCCAGCACCGGGCCGAAGATGAAACGCGCCCAGATATTGAGGATATCGATCAATTCGTTGGTCAGTCCGGTGAAGCCCCAGGCCTCGTAGGCCTGCATGATCAGGCCGCGGTCGTTCTTCTGCAGCCCGTGGTAGAGATCGACGACGCCGCCGACGAACTTGGGCGGGAAGATGCGGATGCAGCCGTAGTCGAGCAGATTGATGCCGGCCGCCTCGCCCCCCTCCATGAACGCCGTGTAGTTTCCGAGGTGCGGGTCGCCGTGGATCACCCCATAGCGGCTGAACGGGTACCACCAGGCGCGGTAAAGGGCGCTCGCGAGCCTGTTGCGAATCTCGATCGGCTCCTTCTTGAAGGCGAGCAGCTTCTTGCCGTCGAGCCAGTCCAGGGTCAGCAGCCGGCGCGTCGACAGCTCCGGCCAGGTCCCGGGGACGCGGATGACGGAGACCGGAGCGAGCATCGCCCGGTACAGCGCGACGTGCTTGGCCTCGCGTTCGTAGTCGAGTTCCTCGCGCACCCGCGCGGCAATTTCCTTGGCGATCTCGGTGGTGTCGATCGCCGGGTCCATGCGGCGATGGATCGCGAACACCCAGCCCAGTTGCTGGAGGTCCGCCTCAACCGCGGATTGCATATCGGGATACTGGAGCTTGCAGGCGAGCGCTGCGCCGTTATGGGCGCGCGCGCGATGAACCTGGCCGAGCGAAGCGGCGGCAGCCGGCACATGCTCGAACTCGGCGAACTTGCTCGGCCAGTCAGGACCGAGCTCGGCGGCCATGCGGCGCTTGACGAAGCTCCACCCCATGGGCGGCGCTTCGCTCTGCAGTTTGGTGAGTTCGGCGGCATATTCGGGCGGAAGCAGGTCGGGGATGTTGCCGAGGAGCTGGGCGACCTTCATGATCGGCCCTTTGAGCCCCCCAAGCGCCGCGGCGAGATCGGCTGCGCCTTTGTCGCGGTCCTGATCGACGCCAAGGAGCCGGGTGGCCGCGAGCCGCGCCGCGACACCGCCCATATTCGCGCCGACCCGCGCGAAGCGTCGCGCGCGGGCGGAAAATCGGTTCTTTTCCGGATCGTTCATCGTACCCAAAGCCGTTCCGGCCGCTGACGCATCCTTGTATGGTGAAGCAGTTTTCCCTCCCGCCGGACCCGACTGACCGAGCCAAGCCGATATAAGCGCACACGCGGTTGCGCGCCACTCGGTGGGGGACGAACGGACTATGCGCGGGCGGCTGGGCCACGATCGGCCGGCAAGCGAAATCCATCCGGCGGAAACCGTTACCGCCCGGGTCCACCGTCCCGCCGTCACCGCCGGTCGTCACCGCGTCCGGGCAAGGCATTTCCTGCGGCGAGCCGGTGTCAGCATCGGAGAATCAGCGCCGGAGAATGCCGGGCCTCAATCTGGCCGATCCAGCCACGCAACGATTCCGGGCCAGTCCTGGGCGAGGGTGTCGCGTCC
>JAEULX010000249.1 GCA_016793685.1 Bradyrhizobiaceae bacterium | reverse complement strand
CGGCGTATCGCCGACATAGATCGCCTCGCCCGGCGCGCAGCCTAGCCGCTTGAGCGCCTCCGTGATGATATCCGGATGCGGCTTGCCGCGCCGGACATCGTCGCCACAGACGACGGCATCAATGTATTCGTCGGCGCCGAGACAGGCGCGGTAACGATCGAGTTCTTCGCGCGAGCAGGCCGAGATGAGCGCGACCTTGGCGCCCTGCAGCTTCAGCGTCGCAATCAGGTCGCGCGCGCCGGAGACCGCGCGGATGGTCGGCAGCACTTCCGTGCGGAAGCGCGACGTATACTTGCTCAACACGAACTCGCTAATTTCCTCGCCCGGCGGCAGAAGCTCCGCCAGCGTTTCCGCTTCGCTCAATCCGGAATAGCGATGGAGATCGGCGGTGCGGAAGGAAAACCCGAATTCGGCGAGCGTCTGGCACCAGCAATTCAGCGACGGCAGGACGGTGTCGACGAGGGTGCCTTCCACATCGAAGATGTACGCACCTGCGCCCGCGACGGGAGCGGCGGGTGATCGAGATGCGATATGCCTGACGACTGTTGGACGGGTGTCCGGTTGAGCTTTCCTTGCGGCATTCATCCATCCGCGGCGGCGCATCCGACGTGCAACGGCCATGAGTTCCTCATCGAGCTACCCCCCGGTGCTTACCCGACCAGACACCCCGATGAGCGCAATGCTCACCCCCTAGACCGATCGAACTGGGCGGTTAACGATCGTCCCCGGAATGGGTTCCCGCCCAGGGGATGCATGAGGTGCGACCGACGCGCACAGGTCCACCCCGGACACCCGCAATGGTGCATCGCACAAGCGCCGGTGGACCAAGCCGGGCTCGCGCGCTATTGCAAATTCAACGGCGGCGGCGACTCGGGAATCTGGATCTCGAACTTGATGCTTTTCGGATCGACCGGCGGCCCTTTCGAAATCCAATAGGTCACCGATTCCGGCCAGATGATCAGGATGGCCACGAGAATGACCTGGAGGAAGAGCCAGGGTATCGCCCCCCAATAAATGTCCGAGGTTTTCACCGAGGGCGGCGTTATTCCGCGCAAATAGAACAGCGCGAAACCGAACGGCGGATGCATGAAGCTTGTCTGGATGTTGGCGCAGATGAGCACGCCGAACCAGACGAGATCGATGCCGAGCTTTTCCGCGACAGGGGCCAACAGCGGAATTAGGATGAAAGCGATCTCGAAGAAATCGAGGAAGAACGCGATCACGAAAATCAGAATGTTCACGAAGACGAGGAAGCCGAGCTGTCCGCCCGGCAACGCGGCGAGAAGGTGCTCGATCCATTCCTTGCCACCGACGCCCTGGAAGACGAGGCTGAACGTGCGCGCTCCGATCAGAATATAGACGACCATCGCGGTCAGGCGCATCGTCGTCGACATGCCCTGATAGACGAGCGGCCACGTCAGCGTGCCGCTCACCGCCGCAAGCAGCAGCGCGCCAACGGCGCCGAGCGCGCCGGCTTCCGTCGGGGTTGCAAGACCGAGAAAAATGGTGCCGAGCACCAGAAAGATCAGGCCGAGCGAGGGAATGATCCCGCGCAAGCATTTGCGCCACAGCGCCCAGCCGTGCAGCGTGCGCGCTTCCTCCGGCAATGCCGGCACGTCTTTCGGCCAGACCACGCTGACGATGAATACCCAGATGCAGAACAAGGCGATCTGGATGATGCTCGGGCCGATGGCGCCGGCATACATGTCGCCGACCGAGCGTCCGAGCTGGTCGGCGAGCACAACCAGCACCAGCGAGGGCGGAATGACCTGGGTGATGGTGCCGGAGGCCGCGATCACGCCCATCGTGTGGCGCGTCGAATAGCCGTATTTCATCATGATCGGCACCGAGATCACGCCCATGGCGATGACCGATGCGGCGACCGTGCCGGTGATCGCGCCGAGGATCGCGCCGACGAAGATGACGGCGTAGGACAGCCCGCCCCGCACCGGGCCGAACAATTGTCCGATCGAGTCGAGCAGGTCTTCGGCCAGCCCGCAGCGCTCGAGAATGGCCCCCATGAAGGTAAAGAACGGAATCGCGAGCAGCAGATCGTTGGAGACGATGCCGTAGAGCTGGTAGGTGAGATTGCCGAGATAGTCGGGACTGATGAGGCCGAACTCGATGCCGATGAAGCCGAAGAACAGGCCGACCGCCGCGAGCGAGAAGGCGGCCGGATAGCCGATCAGCATGAAGACAACCAGCCCGCCGAACATCAGCGGGGCCATATTGTCTCGCACGAAGGTCATTGTACCGGCGCCTCGTAGTGATAGTGCAGCGTGTAGCGGCCCATCAGCGCGGCGATGCGCTTGATGAGTTCCGATATGCCCTGCAGCGCCATCAAGGCGAAGCCGACGGGAAGCAGAAGCTTGACCGGCCAGCGCACCAGCCCGCCGGCATTGGACGAGGTTTCATTGATCGCCCAGGAATCGAGAAACCAGAGCCAGGTGAAATAGATCAGGATCACGCAGATCGGCAGCAGGAAGAAGATCGTCCCGACTATGTCGATCCACAGGCGAACGCGGGGCGAGGCCATCCCGTACAGCAGGTCCACGCGGACATGTTCGTTGAGTTTGAGCGTGAACGGGGCGCCCAGCAGGACCATTCCGGCGAACATGTACCACTGCGCCTCGAGCAGCGCGTTGGCGTTGTTGCCGTACCAGGCAAGGCCGGGCTGCAGCGCCGCAAAAATCGGGACGTTGTGGCTGAGATAGAGAAGCCCGTTCAGCCCATAGCGCACCGCGGCGTTCGCCGCGCTGACCAGGCACGCGAACAGCACGAGGAAGTTGGCGATGGTGCCGAACTGGTCGTTGATTCGATCGATTAATCGGCTGAGCCTGAGAAATAGGTCCAACGCCTCCTCCGCCATCGGCTTCCGCCGAGCGGCGGCGCATCCGGCGCGACCCGCTGCTCCTTTGCTGCGCGGTCGCGCTTTTTTCTGTCCGGCAGGATAGGCCGCGCCGCCCACGGGGCGCAACCACTTCCTGGGGCTTGGATTTTATGCTTCCGGGCCGCTCGCCGGGCGCGTGCAGGGGATGAGCGCGGCACGGATCGTCCGGTCCGGTCCGAACAGGCGCTCCTTGCCAGCCCCTGGACGTTTCGACGATCGGTGGACGTGACATCTCGGCGTCATTTCAATTGCGATATGATTTTTGGATGACGTTTTTGATCGCTCGGCCGGCTCCGCCGAAAGTGGCGATATGCGGCGAGCGCCGGCGATCGGCAGGCGCCGGAGCTGTCGCGGCCGAGAACGGCCCGCCTTTGCTTCGCGCTTCTGCTTCTCCCCCGAACCTCGGTGATCGCATGAATCGATACGTGACCGTGGGACTGGCCGTACTCGGCGGCGCCGCGTTGATCGAAGCGGCCTTGATTCCCGGCGTTCTGCTTGGCGCAGCCGCCGTCCTCGCGCCCCAGGCCCTCCCCAAGTTGCGGCGGCGCCGACCGCCGAAGGCCAATGCGGCTGTCCGCCCGCAGCCCGCGCCTCCGGCTCCTCTGGCCCCGCAGCCCGACGCGGACACGCGCATTACCGGTCCGGGCGGATTCCGCATCGGTCGATCCCTGGCCAAGACGATCACCTTCCGGGTCATCGTCACCACCCTGGACTTCACCTCGAACTACGTGGTGCTCGGTGAATTTGCTCTCGCCGCGGGTTTATCGGCCTTTGCCCTCGCCGTTGCCCCGTTTTTCTATTTTTGCCACGAGGCGGCGTGGAATTATTTCGGCGCCGGAAGAGATGTCGATATCCCCGTGCGCATGCCGCTCCTGAGCGGCGACGACACGCCTGCGGCCGAACGGGGAGGGTTCACCATCAGCCAGCCTGTCGCCAAGACGATTACTTTCCGGAGCATCGCCACGGTGATGGACTTCACCGCGACGTTCGTCGTGGTCGGCGATCTCGCCACGGCCGCGGGCCTGACGGCCTTCGGCTTCGTCGTCGGCCCGTTTGTTTATCTCGGCCACGAGATGGCGTGGGACCGTTACAGCCCGACCAAAGAGCGCACGCAAGACGCGCCAGCGCCGCCTCTCCTCTTGCCGGCGCCGGCCTGACCCAGGGCCGCGCACCGGGGGCGCATGAGATTTCATGGGCGGACGACCGCCTGCTCTCGGCTTGCGGACTAACCTCAGCCGCCGGTCACGCTCATATGCCGGGCCAGCGCCGGGCGCTGGCGGCGGCGGTCGATGATGAAGTCATGGCCCTTCGGCTTGCGCGTGATCGCTTCGTCGATCGCCGCATCGAGCAGGTCGTTCGCTTCCGAGGCGCGCAGGGGCGCGCGCAGGTCGGCCGCATCCTCCTGGCCGAGGCACATGAACAGCGTCCCGGTGCAGGTCACGCGCACGCGGTTGCAGGACTCGCAGAAATTATGGGTCAGCGGGGTGATGAAGCCGAGCCGGCCGCCGGTTTCCGTGACCCGCACATAGCGCGCGGGCCCGCCGGTGCGGTAATCGATCTCCTCCAGGGTGAAGCGCTCGGCGAGCCGGGCGCGGACCAGGGAGAGCGGCAGGTATTGGTCGAGGCGCATCTCGCCGATCTCGCCCAGCGGCATCACCTCGATCACGGTGAGGTCCATTCCCTCGCCGTGCGCCCAGGTAAGAAGCTGCGGCAATTCCTCCTCGTTCACCCCTTTGAGAGCCACCGCGTTGATCTTGACGGCGAGCCCGGCGCGCTGCGCCGCGCCGATGCCGCGAAGAACCTGGTCGAGTTCGCCCCACCGGGTGATGGCGCGGAACTTGTCGGGGTCGAGCGTGTCGAGGGAAACGTTGATCCGCCTGACGCCGCAGGCGGCCAACTCCGCCGCATATTTCTCGAGCTGCGAGGCGTTGGTGGTGACGGTCAGTTCATCGAGCGCGCCGGCGGCAAGGTGGCGCGACAGCGACGCGACGAGAGTCATGATCCCGCGCCGCACCAAGGGCTCGCCGCCCGTGAGCCGCAGCTTCCGCACGCCCCTGGCGATGAAGGCGGAGCACAGCCGGTCGAGTTCTTCCAGCGACAGAACGTCTGCCTTGGGCAGGAAAGTCATGTGCTCCGCCATGCAATAGACGCAGCGGAAATCACAGCGGTCGGTGACGGAGACGCGGACATAGGTAATGGCGCGACCGAACGGATCGACCAGCGGAGCGGCCTTAAGCGCGGCCACGCGCCCAAACTCCATGGACTCCGAACCTCCCGTTTTCTTTTTTACGCAGCGCGATCGGGGCCATCCAACCTACGAAGTCCGTTGCACGCTGCCCCGGAGCCGCGGCTATTTTTAGCGTCTAGCTGCAATATAATGCTCGACTTGAGGAATAGGGAGGCCGATTACACCCCCGTAGTGCGGCGTGAGGGCGCGCCATTGAGGCGCCGAACGAGTAGGAGAACCATGAGCTTAGCATCGACTGCGCAACCGCCCTGGCCGACCGAGTTGCGCCTGCGCAAGGCGGGCCGCGAACTCCTGGTGAGCTTTGAAACGGGGGAGACGTACGAACTGCCGGCCGAGTTGTTGCGGGTGCGCAGCCCCAGCGCCGAGGTCCAGGGCCACGCGCCGTCCGAGCGCATCACCGTCCCCGGCAAGCGCGATGTCCTGATTATCGAAGTGCATCCGGTGGGCAATTACGCGGTCCGGCTTGTCTTCGATGACCTGCATGGCAGCGGCATCTTCACCTGGGAATACCTCCACGACTGCGGCCGCAATCTCGACCGCTACTGGCGCGAATACCTCGACGAACTCGCCGAAAAAGGCCTCTCGCGCGACCCCTCACCGAGGCGCTCGGGATAGCGCGCGCTTTCCATCGCACTCACTCCTGCGTGCACAAATTGATTGCACTGTCGTTGCGGTTTCTTGCGCGTGCACTATCTGCCGGCCAATGGCAGCGGCGCACGAGTCCGGCGTGACCGGCACGAAACAAACATCCGCGAAACACGCAACAATGTGGGCGCGACCGGGACGCGCGTGGCCGTCCGCGGCGGCGCGTCTCTTCTGTGCGAGCGCCACGGCCGCACTGGCCGCCGCGCTGCTGGCGAGCGCCGCCCTGAGTCAGGCGGCATCGTCTCCCAATCCCGTCGAGGGGTTGGCGGCATGGGACAACATCGCTGCGGTGATCCGGCATCCGCGCTGCCTGAACTGCCATCAGAGCGAGGCGCCCTTGCGGGGCGATTCGCGCAGCCCCCATATCCCCCCGGTCACCCGCGGCCCCGACGATCATGGCCCGAGCGCCATGCGCTGCGTGAACTGCCACAGCTTGACGGGCAACAACCCGTCGTCGGGCGTGCCCGGCGCTCCGAGCTGGGCGCTCGCGCGTGCGACGATGGGTTGGGATGGCCTGTCGAGCGCTGCCCTCTGCCGAACGATCAAGGACCGCACGCGGAACGGCAACCGCTCGCTGGACGCGGTGGTCGAGCACATCGAGCGCGACTCGCTGGTTCTATGGGCGTTCAATCCCGGGAAGGGGCGGCAACCGGTTCCAATTCCGCATCAGGCGTTCGTCGATCTGGTGAAGGCATGGGTCGCGAGCGGCGCTCCATGTCCCGCCTGAGCGCGAGAAACAAGCGCCCGACATATCCCGCCCGGGGAGGAGCGCGACCATGATTAGACTGAACGTCAATGGAACCGCGCATGATCTCGACGTCAGTCCCGAGATGCCGCTGCTGTGGGTGCTGCGGGACCGCCTGCAATTGACCAGCGCCAAGTACGGATGCGGACGGGCGCTGTGCGGCGCGTGCACCGTTCACATCGACGGCGAGGCCGCACGGTCCTGCTCGGTCATGGCCGGCGACGCCGTCCACACGGAAATCACCACGATCGAAGCCGTGGCGGGCAAAGTAGCGGAGGCGGTGAAGACGGCCTGGCAAAGCCTCGACGTCGTGCAATGCGGCTACTGTCAGTCAGGCCAGATCATGTCGGCTATCACGCTCCTGAACGCCAACAAGACGCCGTCCGACGCCGACATCGACGCTGCGATGGACGGCAATATCTGCCGCTGCGGCACCTATCTCCGCATTCGCCAGGCGATCCACATGGCGGCCAAGGCGATCGCATAGGGAGCTCCGCCATGGACGGAACAAGCGCTGCGCATTCGCTGTCTGCGCCGTCGCGCCGGGCGTTTCTGCAGGGCGCAGGCGCGGCGGCCGGCGCCTTCGTTCTCGGCTGTTTTGTCCCGTTCGGCGAGCGCGCCGTCGCGGCCGGCGCAGCGGCGCAGGGTCCATTCGACCCGAACGTGTTCGTCAGGATCGCGTCCGACAACACCGTTACCCTCGTCTGCAAGCATTTCGAGATGGGACAGGGCGTGACGACGGGCCTTGCGACGCTCGTGGCCGAGGAACTCGAAGCGCCCTGGTCCGACATGCGCTTTGAATTCGCACCGAACGAAGCCGCGCTTTACAAGAATCTCATCTTCGGGGTCATGGGCACCGGCGGGACGACCTCGATCGCCAATTCGTGGGTGCAGATGCGGCAGGTCGGCGCGGCGGCGCGCATGATGTTCGTCGCCGCAGCGGCAGAGCGATGGCGCGTTCCGGCGAGCGAAATCGCGGTCGAGAACGGCGTCGTGAGCCATGATCGCTCCGGCCGGCGCGCGCGATTCGGCGAACTCGCAGCCGAGGCCATGCGGATGCCCGTGCCTGCCGAGGTGACGCTGAAGCCGCCCGGCGCGTGGAAGCTGATCGGCCAGCGTTTGCCGCGCCTCGATTCAGTCAGCAAGACGACGGGACGCGCCGTTTTTTCCTTCGATGTCCGGCGTCCGGGCATGCTGGTCGCCGTCGTCCGGCGCCCCGACCTGTTCGGCGCGACCGTCCGCTCCTTCGACGATCGCGAGGCCAGGGCAATCGACGGCGTCGTCGACGTCGTGCAGGTGCCGTCCGGCGTTGCGGTGCTCGCCGAAGATACCTGGACGGCGCTGCGCGGCCGCGAGGCCCTCAAGGTCGACTGGGACACCGGCAAGGCGGAGACGCGATCGGTCGAGGACATGCTCGCCGAATACGGGGCGCTCGCGGACGCGAAGGGTTTGCCCGCCCTCCGCCGCGGCGACGCGGAAGCGGGGCTTGCGCGCGCGGCCAAGGTCTATGAGGCGGAGTTCACGTTTCCCTTCCTCGCGCATGCGCCGATGGAGCCGCTGAACTGCGTGATCGACTTGTCCGACGACGGCGTCGAGCTGTGGTCGGGCTGCCAGCTCCAGAGCATCGATCAAGCCGCCATCGCGCGGGTGCTCGGCCTGAAGCCGCAGCACATCAAGATCAACCCGCTGTTCGGCGGCGGAAGCTTTGGCCGGCGCGGCAATCCGATGGCGGATTGGACCAAAGAGATTGCGCACGTCGCAAAAGCCGTCGGCCGGCGCGTCCCCATCCAGCTCGTCTGGACCCGCGAGGACGACATCAAGGGCGGCTTCTACCGTCCCCTCGTCCTGCATCGCGTCCGCGCCGGTCTCGACGGCGGCGGCCGCATTATTGGCTGGCGCCACAAGATCGTATGCCAGTCCCTATTTGTCGGCACGCCGTTGGAGTCGAGTTTGGTCCACGATGGCATCGACGAGACCAGCGTCGAGGGCGTGGTCGACACGCCTTATGAGATCGGCAATTTCGCCGTCGAGTCCTTCAATGCGCAGTCGCTAATCCCGGTCCTGTGGTGGCGCTCGGTGGGCAACAGCCACGGCGCCCATGCGATGGAAACGGCCATCGACGAGCTCGCACGGCTGGCGGGCCAGGATCCGGTCGCGTTCCGCCTCGCGCTGCTCGCGGACAAGCCGCGCGATGCCGCCGTCGTCAAGCTCGCCGCCGAGCGCGCCGGCTGGGGGCAGGCGCTGCCGGCCGGGCGCGGGCGGGGCTTCGCCTACCATTCTTGCTACAACACGCGCGTCGCAATGGTCGCCGACGTGGCGGTGGCTCGCTCGGCCATCAAGGTCGACCGCATCGTTGCGGCGGTCGATTGCGGCGTCGCCGTCAATCCCGATATCATCACCGCGCAGATCGAAGGCGCGGTCGGCTTTGCCTTGTCCGCATGCCTGCGCAATCAGATCACGTTTGCCGACGGCGTGGTCCAGCAAACCAATTTCGATGACTACGCGCCGACGCACATGTCGGAAATGCCGCAGGTCGAAGTCCACATCATCGCCTCGCACGCCGACGCCACCGGCATTGGCGAGCCCGGGGTTCCCCCGCTCGCTCCCGCCATCGGCAATGCGATCTTTGCCGCCACCGGTAAGCGGCTGCGCTCGCTGCCGTTCGCCGCGAAGGCTTTGGGCTGACGCCCGCGCGCCCCTGTTGCAGCAGTTTCCTGCCCGAGAAAAACGCAACCGGCGCGGTTCACCGCGCCGGCGCAGCATCACTGATAAAGGTTCGGGCCGAACTCGGCCGGGAACGCCTTACTGCACTATGACCTTGGTGCCGACCCGCACGCGAGAGTAAAGATCGATCACGTCTTCATTGGTCATGCGGAAGCAGCCGGACGACACGGCCTGGCCGATGGTCTGCGGCTCGTTCGATCCATGGATGCGGTAGAGCGTCGAGCCGAGATAGAGAGCGCGGGCGCCGAGCGGATTGTCGATCCCGCCGCGCATATGGCCGGGCAGGCCGGGTTGACGCCGCCGCATCTGCGCCGGCGGGGTCCAGGACGGCCACTCGCGCTTGGCGGAAACGCGGGTCACGCCCGACCAGGCAAAGCCATCGCGGCCGACGCCGATTCCATAGCTGATCGCCTGCCCGTTAC
>JAEULX010000228.1 GCA_016793685.1 Bradyrhizobiaceae bacterium | reverse complement strand
CTGATATGCTGCTTGATCGGCGCGAGCGCCGTTTCGCTGCCGGCGAACAGGTCGAAGGTTTCGAGCTTCTTCGCGAGCGTCTCGATCAGCGGCTCGACCGGCGCTGTGCCGCGGGCGGGCTGAGCGCTTTCCGCCGACAGGGTATCGGCAATTCCGCTCAACTGCTTTTCCATCGCGGCGAGGATGTCGCGTTCTATCGAGCGCGCCGGCGTGTTTGCGCGCGTCGCCGCGTCTTCGATCTTCTCGATCTTTGCTCCGATCGCGCGCACTTCCTTGACCAGCGCGGACAGCGCGTCGCCGGAGGCGATCTGGCTCACGATGCCGCGCAGTGCGTCGATCGCCTTGTCCAGTTCGCGGAAGGTCAGGGGATCGGGAACGAGTTCACCGATCTGGTCGATCTTGCGCGACAAGGTCTGCACGGCGTGCCCGAGTTCTCCGGGCGCAAGCCCGTGCAGGGCGTCGCGCAGTTCGCCGAGTCCGTGTTCCAGCGCGGCGAACGCCGATGCGTCGGCGGCAGCGCATCGATTCGTGTCGAGGCGCGCGCCGAGCGCCCGCACCTCGTCCTCGAGGGATGCGAAGGCGCCGCGCGAAACCCCGGTTTCGAGCACCCGTGCGATGGTCGCGAGTTCGCCGCGCAATTCCGCGATCAGCGCGTCGGCGCGACAGGGCGAGCGCATGATTTCGAGCTGCGTCGTGAGGAACTTCAAATGCCGTTCGATCGCGGCCAGGTCGGGCGCCTCCTCGGCGGATGCAGGCCGCGGCTGCGGCGCCTCGCCCGCAATGAGCCGCCCGAGCCGGCGGGTCACATCTTTCAAGTGATAGGCGAGGGCCGACAGATCCCGATCGGGCTCAGGGGATCGATTCTCGCTTGGCTGGACGCGCTGGGAAGCGGATGCATTCGGCAGCCTGTCGGCGGCGGGCGCTTGCGAACAGGCGCCGGCCGGCGAAGGCCCCAATGCGTCGGGGGCGACGGAACGGAGCCAGGTTCGAAATCCCGCGCCGTTGCGGCGGGCAGTGGGGGCGTCCGGCACATCGCAGTGCTCCCCGGACAGATGCGCGCTCGCCCCGCTCATGTTGTCTTCCTGGCGCGGATGAAGTTGCCGACACGGGCCCGCCGGCCGCACGTCGGCCAATCGTTTTCGTTGTCGCTCGATGGGGCGAAGCAAGACCTGCAGACCCGAGGCGACTGTCGGCAATCACGGTAAAAAAGTGGTTAAGGTTTCGCCTCTGTTCGCGCTTTGCCTGACGCGCGGCGTCGGCCCGGTCGCGAGATCGTGCGGCGGTTCGTGGTTCGTGCGTGTCGATGCGCTGCCGCGCCGGATCGCGCGGCGGCGTGCGGCCCGTAGTACGCGGCTTGAAAAGGCGACGGTGCGATCAGCCGGTTGCGCGCGCGCGCTCAGCCAAATCCTTCAGGAGCGATCGCAGTCCCCCGGCATCGGCGATGCGGTGGGGGAAGGGAAGTCGCAAGGTCGCGTCGCCCAGCGCAAGGTCGAGCCCTTCGGGATCGATGCCGGTCACGCGCCATTCACCGTCTGCTGCGCCGAGCAGCTTGGTCGCGTAGAGCGCAACCGCGTCCGCATGGTCTGCGTTCATGTGCGCAACCGCGCCCTCTTCCGCTGCAACAAGTTCATCAGCGCCGGCGAGATCGGTGAGGACGTCCTGCGCCGTCAGGTCGGCGGCGCGGGCAAAGCCGCCATTGAGATGCGCGGAGACGACGCTCATCCGCCAGAATGCGAAATCGGCGAACCCGGCATAGAGCTCGGACTTCGGATGGCGGGCGAGAAAGCGTCGGCGCAGTCGCGCATCGCTGTCGCCATCGTGGCGGATGAATTCGCCGAGCAGCGTGAGGCGCGGGTGGGCGAGGGGGTCGCCCTTGCCGCCTGCGGCGAGCAGGAGCGAAGCGCGCCCATCGCGTTCGAGATTGGCGGTGTGGGTGGCAAGGCGCGAGACGAGAATGATCGGGGAGCCGTCCAGGTCGGTCGCCGCGTTCACGAGCGAGCCGAAGGGGTAGCCGCTGCGGTCGAGCGTCGCCAGGGTACCGGCGCGGGTCACGCGCAGCAGGCGCTTGGCAAGCCCTGCCGGGTCGAAATCCTGCGGCGGACGGGCGCTTTCGGGGATTCGGCCGGGCATGGAGCCCGGCAGGGGGCCTTCTACCGGAGGCATTACAATCTTCCTCTTGTATCAATGGGGTAGCGGAATCGTTCCAAATTCATTAGACTTGTTCATGACTTGAAGTCGTGCGGGCCGACCCGCGACCGGACGAAGGTCACATTTCGGCCCAGCTTTGCGGGCTTTCAAAGCCCAGTAAAATCCCAGGAATCGACCGTCACGGGAAAGGCCCTATGCCCACCATCGCCCTCGTCGACGACGACCGGAATATTCTTACTTCGATTTCGATCGCCCTCGAAGCGGAAGGTTACCGCATTCAGACTTACACCGATGGCGCGTCCGCCCTCGATGGGTTCAAGACGAGCATGCCGGACCTCGCGATCCTCGACATCAAGATGCCGCGCATGGACGGAATGGAGACGCTGCGGCGGTTGCGGCAGAAGTCGGACGTTCCGGTGATCTT
>JAEULX010000201.1 GCA_016793685.1 Bradyrhizobiaceae bacterium | reverse complement strand
CTTGATCGCGTTGAAGGTCGCGTCCACCGGCCCGTTGCCGGTCGCCTGCGTCGTCTCGTGGCGGCCGTCGATGTCGAGCGTCAGCGTCGCCGATTGCGGCCCCATGGTGCCGGCGATCACGGTGAGCGAGAGCACCCTGATGCGGTCGTGCGCGGTCGCGATCTCCTCGTCGACCAGGGCCTCGATGTCCTCGTCGTAGACGTGCTTCTTGCGGTCGGCGAGCGCCTTGAAGCGCACGAACGCGTCCTCGATCTGGTTGTCGCCGAGCTGGTAGCCCAATTCCTCCAGCTTGTGCACGAAGGCGTGGCGGCCCGAGTGCTTGCCCATCACCAGCGCCGTCTGCTTCACGCCGACGCTTTCCGGCGTCATGATCTCGTAGGTCTGGCAGTGCTTGAGCATGCCGTCCTGATGGATGCCGGACTCGTGGGCGAACGCGTTCCGGCCGACGATCGCCTTGTTGTACTGGACCGGAAACGAGGTCACCGCCGAGACGAGCTTCGACGCGCGGGTGAGCATGGTCGCGTCGACGCCGGTCCAGAACGGCAGCACGTCGTTGCGCACCTTCATCGCCATCACGACTTCTTCGAGCGCGGTGTTGCCCGCGCGTTCGCCGATGCCGTTGACCGTGCATTCGATCTGGCGGGCGCCCGCGCGCACGCCCGCGAGCGAGTTCGCGACCGACAGGCCGAGGTCGTCGTGGCAGTGCACCGAGAAGCGCGCCTTGTCGGAGTTCGGCACGCGCTCGCGCACCATCTGGAACAGGGCGAAATACTCGTCGGGCACGGTGTAGCCGACAGTGTCGGGAATATTGATCGTGGTGGCGCCGGCTTTGATCGCCGCCTCGACGCAGCGGCAGAGAAAATCGTGCTCGGTGCGGGTGCCGTCCTCGCACGACCACTCGACGTCGTCGGTGTAGTTGCGCGCGCGCGTCACCGACGAGATCACCATCTCGTAGACCTGCGACGGCTCCATCTGCAGCTTCCACTTCATATGGACCGGCGAGGTCGAAATGAAGGTATGGATGCGCCCGCGCGGAGCCGGACGGATCGCTTCGCCGGCGCGGTCGATGTCCTTGTGCGCCGCGCGGGCGAGCCCGCAGATGACCGCGCGCTTGCTGCGCTTGGCGATCTCGTTGACGGCGAGGAAATCGCCCTCCGAGGCGATGGGGAATCCGGCCTCGATGATATCGACGCCCAGGTCGTCGAGCACTTCGGCGACCTGGAGCTTCTCCTCATGGGTCATGGTCGCGCCGGGCGACTGCTCGCCGTCGCGCAAGGTGGTGTCGAAAATGACGACGCGGTCCTTTTCGGACTGAGCGGGCGTGGTCATGGGAAAGTCCTTCTCTTGATCCTGCGCCCCATGTGCGGGCGCTCCTCGGGTCCATCTCGTCGATCGCCCCGGAGTGCCCTGGCGCAAGACGCCCGGCCGGCCCTCAGGGGCTGGTAAGGAGAAGGAGGCTCCCAGGAATGAGGGCGGCCGCGGTCAGGGCCAGACCAGCCCCCCGCAGGATCGCGCGATCGGTGCGCGTCAACATGCCATGACCCTCGTCAACATTGCGCGCACGGCCCACTCAAATCAGCAGGCAGTGCGGACGCAGCCGCAATCGTTGTACCGTTTCGGCCGGACAAGGGCAAGAGCACCCTGCCCGCGGCGGCTCACTGCTCGGCCGGCGCCATGAGGTAGGCAGCCAGCGCGGTGTCGCAAAACTTGGTGAGCGACACGATCCGCCCGTCCTTCACCTCGATAAAGTCGGCAACCTCGGTCTCGAAAAGGTCGCCGGTGGAGACCGCCCTGAACCTGACCCGGCCGAACACAGCCGCCTTGGGGCCTTCGATCAGCATCGTGACGATGGTGTGGTCGATCCAGCGAAACGCGGCGATGAGTTCTTCCAGCACCCGGCGAAGCTCGTCCCGTCCCGAGCTCGCCATCGTGACCGGGCTGGTCAACCGCGTCCCGGCGATGCGGAAAAACGGCCTTTCCGCAAAGACCTCCAGAAATCCTTCGAGATCGTTGCGCTCGCGCGCAGTATACGCCTGCCGAACGACCCGCTCGACTTCCGCCCGATCGCCCATTGTAAAGCCCCCCGCATCACAGCGAGCAATCCTGCATCGTTTCGCGTAAGCCAGATAGGGATACCGGCAAGCGGCAAAACAGCGCGGCGCTGCCGTGCAACTTCTTGCACCCATTACGGAAATACACGCAATTCGTGCTTGGTGAAGGCCTCAAGCAACGGCAGGTCGCAATCGGATTGATTATGTATTGCGCAAAGCGCAATCAAAATACGTTACAGCACTTTGGCTTAGGCGGTAGCCGGTCGGCCGCCGTTGCTCGTTCTCACGGCCGGCTTAGCCTCGGCGGTCGGTGCTTGGATTTCCACGGGACCGCGTTGCCGAACGCCAGGCGACGCGCGTTCCACCAGCGAACGTTGTTTCTACAGGGCACGCCAACGGGAATCGACGAAGCCTCGCGAGCGCGCTCAAGCCCGCCGGCGATAAGGAAACCGAGAGATCGTAATGCGCGGGCCAGACCCGCGCATCCATGCGGCCACGCCGCATCGGCCGCCCGTTCAGAATGGGCCGCCGGGTCAAGCCCGGCGGTGACGAAGGGGACTGAATCAGTTCTTGCTCTTGTCCACCATGGCCCGCTGCTTGATCCCCAAAGGGCTCGCGCCAGCGAGCCCGTCCTGAATCGACAACGCTCGCGTCAGCGAGCCCGTCCTGCATCGACGAAAAGGGCTCGCGTCAGCGAGCCCGTCACAAAGGACCAGCCGTGGATCAGTTCTTGCTCTTGTCGACCATTGCGCGCTGCTTGATCCACGGCATCATGGCGCGGAGCTTGGCGCCGATGTCTTCGATCGGGTGCGACGCCATCTTGGCGCGCATCGCCTTGAACGAGGTCTGGTTGACCCTGTTCTCCAGCATCCAGTCCTTGACGAAGCGGCCCGCCTGGATGTCCTCGAGGATGCGCTTCATCTCCGCCTTGGTCTCGGGCGTGACCACGCGCGGCCCCGACTTGTACTCGCCGTATTCGGCGGTGTTGGAGATCGAGTAGTTCATGGTGGCGATGCCGCCCTCATAGATGAGGTCGACGATCAGCTTCACCTCATGCACGCATTCGAAATAGGCCATTTCCGGCGCATAGCCGGCTTCCACCAGCGTCTCGAAGCCGGCCTTCATCAGCTCGACCAGGCCGCCGCACAGCACCGACTGCTCGCCGAACAGGTCGGTCTCGCATTCCTCGCGGAACGACGTCTCGATGATGCCGGCGCGGCCGCCGCCGATCGCCGAGCCGTAGGAGAGGCAGAGGTCGTGCGCGTTGCCCGAGGCGTCCTTATGGATCGCCATCAACACCGGAACGCCGGCGCCGCGCTGATATTCCGCACGCACGGTGTGGCCGGGCCCCTTCGGCGCGATCATCATCACATCGAGGTCGGGCCGCGGCTCGATCAGGTTGAAATGGATGTTGAGCCCGTGCGCGAACATGAGCGCGGCGCCCTGCTTCATGTTGGCGGCGAGGTGCTCGCGATAGATGTCGCCCTGCAGTTCGTCGGGCGTGAGCATCATCATCACGTCGGCCCACTTGGCGGCCTCCGGCACGTCCATGACGGCGAGCTTCTCGGCCTCCGCCTTCTTGGCGCTGCCGGAGCCCTTGCGCAGCGCCACCGCCACGTCCTTGACGCCCGAGTCGCGCAGGTTCAGCGCATGCGCGTGCCCCTGGCTGCCATACCCGACGATGACGACCTTCTTGCCTTTGATCAGGTTCACGTCGGCGTCGCGGTCGTAATAAACGCGCATGTCTTAGCTCCGTTCTAGCGTTCTCATTTTGGTTAAAGGTCGCAATTCATCTCTTACGCGGGGTTCTTCCAACCCAACAAGGCGGCAAGCCGCTGGAGCGTTTCCAACAACACCTCCCGCGGCGCGCGTTCAATGATGGTGAAGAGGCGCTCCGACCTGTCGATCGCCTGGAGCTGATCCACCAGGACGGCGCCCGTGGTCTTCAGCCCTTCCGGCAATATGATCTTAAACGGCCAGGGTTTCATGTTGGAAGTGATCGGACAGACGAGCGCGCGGGTCGAGCGCTGATGGTAGGCCTGCGGCGTCAGCACCAGGGCGGGCCGTCTCGCCCGCTCTTTTCCGCGCCCGGGATCGAACTCAATCCATGCGATGTCGCCGGCGTCTGGCAGCATTGGTTTTCGGCTTGCGAGGTGGGAGATCGGTTGCTTTCCGGCGCTCGCCGGCCGGTGGGCGTTTCAGGATGTTGTCGAGCGTTATTTCCCCGCGTGCGTAGGCATCGTCAGTGATCTCCGGTCCGCGACCCTGGCCCCGCGCCGCGCCGCTTCCGTCCTCCGGACCCAGCCGATCCATTTCCGCGAGCAGATCCGCCAAGCCATACAGCATGGGCCGCACCGGCTGACGAACCCGCAGATCGCGACCTTCCACCATCAGTTCGACCTCGGCGCCGGGCTTCAGATCGGTCGCCTGGACGGCTGCTTTCGGCAGCCGCAAGCCGAGACTGTTGCCCCATTTGCTGATCTTGACCCTCATTGCCGCGCTCTCCTGGCGAAACGGCATCGCGCGAAGCCCTCACGATATACAATGTATATCCGAATACGATGGCGGGTCAATTCCCGCTCCACACCATTGGCGCGATGCTCGCCACCAGCAGCACGGCCATGGTGATATTGAACACGCGGGCATGACGGGGATCGTGCAGGAACTTGCTCAGGGCCGCGCCGAACCCTGCCCAGGTCATGGTGGCCAGGATCGTCGCCAGCGCGAACACAAGGAGCAGAAGCAAAAAATCCATACCCGCCGATTCGGGGCGGATAAAAAGCGCGATGGCTCCGAGGCAGGCGACCACCGCTTTCGGATTGATCCACTGAAAGACGAAAGCTTGGACGAAAGTGAGCGGCTTCGGCACCACGCCCGCTTCACCGGCGCCGGCAGCGGTCGCCACCTTCCACGCGAGCCACAGCATGTAGAGCACGCCGGCAATCTTCAGCGCGGCCTGCGCCGCGGGATAGGTTACGAACAAAAGTCCGAGGCCAAGACCGCAGGCCGCCAGCAGCACGACAAAGCCGACCTCGATGCCAAAAATATGGGGCAGCGAACGCACGAACCCGAAGTTCACCCCCGAGGCCGTCAACATGATGTTGTTCGGCCCTGGCGTGAACGCCATCACGAAGGCGAACGAGGTCGCGGCGAGCAACGTCTCCTCCGTCAATTTGGGATCCGATCGTCTTCCTGAAAGGCCGGCGAGAAAGGCAAAGGCCGCCAGCGTCGAACGACACGTGTTACGCGGCGTGGGCTGCGCCCACCCCTCACGGTGACCGAGACTGATCCGTTTGTATCGTGTCTCGGCCATCGCAGTGAGTGCGTGTCACATCCCCTCCGGCCCGCGCGCGATGGCGGCGACGCCGGTGCGCGAGACCTCGACCAGGCCGAGCGGAATCATCAGGCTGATGAACTTGTCGATCTTGTCGGTCGCACCGGTGAGCTCAAACACGAAGCTGTCCAGGCTCGCGTCGATCACGCGGGCGCGGAAGGCGTCCGCAAGGCGCAACGCCTCGATGCGATCGTCGCCCTTGCCGCGCACCTTGACCATGGCGAGCTCGCGCTGGATCGAACTGCCGAACTCGGTCATGTCCACCACGCGATGGATCGGCACCAGGCGGTCGAGCTGGTTCTTGATCTGCTCGATCACCATGCGCGTGCCGGTGGTCACGATGGTGATGCGCGAGAGGTGCTTCTCGTGCTCGGTCTCCGAGACCGTCAAGCTTTCGATGTTGTAGCCGCGTCCGGAAAACAGGCCGATGACGCGCGCGAGCACGCCCGGCTCGTTGTCGACGAGGACGCACAGCGTGCGGGTTTCGATCGGCTCGACGAAGGTCGCGGCGGGATAATGGGTGGCGGTGGCGGTGCTCATCTTTTCTTCTCACTTGCCCCTGGTTCCGGATGCCTGGCGAAGCTGAGCCATCCGGAATTCATGGTTTTCGCGGTGACGATGGTTTCCGGGCGTGCCGCGGTGCGGCGCCCCGGACATCCATGCCTTACACCAGCATCTTGCCTTCCTCGGTGATCGCCTGGTCGAGGCTCTCTGCGGCGTCGCCGAGCAGCATCTCGTTGTGCGCGCGCCCGGACGGGATCATCGGGAAGCAGTTCTCCGCCTGATCGACCACGCAGTCGAAGATCACCGGATGCGGCGTCGCGATCATCTCGCGGATGGCGTCGTCGAGTTCGCCCGGCTTGGAGCAGCGGATGCCGACGGCGTGATAAGCCTCGGCGAGCTTCACGAAGTCGGGCAGCGCCGCGGTGTAGCTCGACGAATAGCGTCCGCCATGCAGCAGTTCCTGCCACTGGCGCACCATCCCCATGTACTGGTTGTTGAGGATGAAGATCTTGATCGGCAGGCGGTGCTGCACCGCCGTCGACATTTCCTGCATGGTCATCAGCACCGAAGCTTCGCCCGCGATGTCGATGACGAGCGACTCCGGATGGGCGAGCTGGACGCCGACGGCGGCCGGCAGGCCGTAGCCCATGGTCCCGAGGCCGCCCGAGGTCATCCACCGGTTCGGCTCCTGGAAACCGTAGAACTGCGCCGCCCACATCTGATGCTGGCCGACTTCGGTCGTGATGAACACATCGCGGTCCTTGGTCAGTTCGTAGAGCCGCTGGATCGCGTATTGCGGCTTGATCACCTCGTCGGACGGCCGGTAGCTCAGGCACTTGCGCGCGCGCCACTGATCGATCTGCTTCCACCAGGCCTTGAGCGCGGCCTGGTCCGGCTCGCGCCCGCCGGCGCACCATTCGCTCAGCATGTCGCCGAGCACGCTGCCGCAATCGCCGACGATGCCGAGGTCGATCTTGACGTTCTTGTTGATCGAGGACGGGTCGATGTCGATGTGGATCTTGCGCGAGCCCGGCGAGAACGCGTCCAGCCGCCCGGTGATGCGATCGTCGAACCGCGCCCCGATGCAGATCATCAGGTCGCACCCGTGCATCGCGAGGTTGGCCTCATAGGTGCCGTGCATGCCGAGCATGCCGAGCCATTGCGGGTCGTTCGCCGGGAACGCGCCGAGCCCCATTAGCGTCGAGGTGATCGGAAAGCCGGTGAGGCGGACCAGCTCGCGCAGCAGCGTGCAAGCCTGCCGGCCGGAATTGACCACCCCGCCGCCGGTGTAGAACACCGGCCGCTTCGCCATCCGCATCAGTTCGATCGCCGCCTTGATCCGGTCGGGGTCGCCCTTGAGCTTCGGCTGGTACCCTTTGTGCTGAAACTCGTTCGGCCTGGCATAGAGGCCAGTCGCGAACTGCACGTCCTTGGGGACGTCGACCACCACCGGGCCCGGTCGCCCGCTGGCCGCGACATAGAACGCCTCGTGCAGCACGCGCGGCAGATCGGCGATGTCCTTCACGAGATAATTGTACTTGGTGCAGGGCCGCGTGATCCCGACGGTGTCG
>JAEULX010000190.1 GCA_016793685.1 Bradyrhizobiaceae bacterium | reverse complement strand
TGCTGTACGGCAATCCGCGCGGCGGCACCCCGATCATGCTCGCGGCCCCGCACACGGCGCTGGACCTGCCCTTGCGCGTGCTCGTGCGCGAGGCAGCGGACGGGCGGACGATCGTGTCGTTCTATCCGGTTGCCGCGATGTTGCGCGCGGCCGGCGTCCCCGATGCGCTCGCAACCCGGCTCGAGCCGGCTCAACGCATCCTCGTCGAGGCGATCGCGCAGCGCTGAGCCCGGCTGAACCGCCTCGCTGACAAGGCGCGCGGCGGCCGTCCGCAATCAATTCGTTATGGGGCAAAACACCGCATTATTTCTCCCCTTCGTTTGCCCCCACAGCCGCGCCGCTCGCGTTCGCGCCGCAGCACATCGCGCGGAAGCGCCAGCCGTGCGGCTTCGGCGACGCCTGCGCAAAGCATTACGCCTGCAGCGGTTTCATTAATGCCTTCGACGGCCTTGCCGTCGGCGCAGAAAAGCAAGATAACAGCTTCGCGGTTGCGAGATGCCAATCTGGCGCTCGCGATCACCACTTCATTCCTTCCCATTCCGGACAGTGACGACGTGGATACGAAAAAACCTGCGACCCGCGTTCCCAGGCCGAAAAAACCAATCCGTACGACTCCCGCGACCATAGCTCAGGAATCGGCGCCGCACCCGGCGGCGGACGCGCCGTCCTACGGGCCGGGCCTTGCCAGCCGAACCTTTTTCATCGAGGCGATCGATCCCAGGGTCGATGGCGGCCGCTTTCCGTTCAAGCGGATCGTCGGCGAACCGATCGAGGTGATGGCGGACATCTTCCGCGACGGACATGAGGTGACGGCGGTAGCCCTGCGCTGGCGGCGCGAAGGCGCCGCCGCCTGGCAATCCGTCCCCATGGCGTTCTACGACAACGATCGCTGGCGCGGCGTGTTCACCCCGCAGGAACTTGGCCGCCACGAATATGCGATCGAGGCCTGGACCTCGGTGTTCGCCACTTGGCGGCGCGGTTGTCTGGTCAAGCAGAAGGCGGGCGTTGCCATCGAGGTCGACCTCTTGGAAGGGCGCGCGCTCGTCGCCGAGGCGATCGCCCGGGCAGGCGGACGCGCCGGCGCGATGCAGGCGGTGCTCGAAGCGTTCGACCATTCGCGGGCGCCGGAGTCGCTGCTTCAGGAGGAACTTGCCGTGCTGATGGCGGAGGTCGAGGCGCGGCCGGACCTCACCTGGAGCGATTCCTTCCCATTTTACGTGCAGCGTCCGCGGGCGCGCACCGGCGCGTGGTACGAATTGTTTCCCCGCAGCCAGACCAACGACGCGAACCGGCACGGCACCTTCAACGACGTGATCGCGCGGCTGCCGGAAATCGCCGAACAGGGCTACGACGTTCTCTATTTTCCGCCGATCCACCCGATCGGCAGGGCCAACCGCAAGGGCAAGAACAATTCGCTCAACGCGGGACCCGACGAACCCGGCAGCCCCTACGCGATCGGTAGCGAGGAGGGCGGGCACGACGCGATTCACCCCCAGCTCGGCACGCTCGACGATTTCCATCGGCTGATCGAAGCGGCCAAGGGGCACGGACTCGAGATCGCACTCGATTTTGCGACGCAGTGTTCGCCGGACCACCCGTGGCTGCGCGACCATCCCCAGTGGTTCAAGCGGCGCGCCGACGGATCGATGCGCTACGCCGAGAACCCGCCGAAGAAATACGAGGACATCGTCAATCCGGATTTCTATTGCGCCGACCGCGTGGCGCTCTGGAACGCGCTGCGCGATGTCTTCCTGTTCTGGGCAGAGCACGGCGTCCGCATTTTCCGCGTCGACAATCCGCACACCAAGCCGTTTCCGTTCTGGGAATGGGTCATTCGCGAGGTGCAGACGCGCTATCCCGACACGGTCTTTCTGTCGGAGGCGTTCACCCGGCCCAAGGTGATGAAGGCGCTGGCGAAGCTCGGCTTCACCCAGTCCTATACCTATTTCACCTGGCGCACCGGGAAGACCGAGTTCGAGGATTACCTCAACGAACTCGCGCGCTATCCCGAGCGCGAGTACTTCCAGCCGAACTTCTTCGTGAACACGCCGGACATTCTGCCGTTTCATCTGCAGGGGGGCGAGCGGCGGATATTCAAGACGCGCGTCGCGCTCGCGGCGACGCTTTCGTCGAGCTACGGGATCTACAGCGGCTTCGAGCTGCTCGAGCATCTTCCGCTGGGACCGGGCAAGGAAGAGTATCTCGATTCCGAGAAGTACGAGATCAGGCCGCGCGACTGGAACGCGCCCGGCAACATCAAGGATTACATCACGCAGCTCAACCAGATCCGGCGGGAAAACGCCGCGCTGCAGCAGACGTCCAATCTGCGCTTCGTCATGGTCGACAGTCCCGAGGTAACCGGCTTCATCAAGGAGTCGGTCGCCCGCGACAACGCGGTCGCGGTGGCGATCGCACTCGGCGGCGGCCCTTACGAAGTCTGGTTCCATTTCGGCGATCTGCAGATCGGGCCGGAGGGAGCGCGCCGTACGGTCCGGGGGGTGGAAAACCTGCTCACCGGCGAGCGGCGCATGGTCGAATGGGGCGGTTTGCGGCTGTTCATCGATCCGGAGAAAGAACCGGCCATCTTGTTCCGTTGCTTCACTTGATACTCGCGCGATCGCGAGAGAGGATTTCCTTCGTACGTACCAGGCTTAGTTTGACTGCAGCTTCGTAACGTCGCGCACCGGCCGCCAACGGCGCGGTGCGCGGGATCATTACCCGACAGAGGCATCACTGCGATGCGCGTTTTACTCGCGACCAACGAATACCCGCCCTATGTTTACGGCGGCGCCGGCGTTCACGTCGAATACCTGTCACGTGAACTCGCAAAACTCACTCCGGTCGAGGTGCGCAGCTTCCACGACCAGATTTACGACGACGGCCAACTGCATGTGCGCGGCATCAAGGTGGACACCACCCATTTCGCCGGCTGCCCGCAGTCGTTCGTCTCGCCGCTCCGGGCGCTGAGCACCTGCCTCGCTTTCGTCGGGCAGGGCATCGGCGACGAGCTCGAGGGCAGCCTCGAACTCATCCATTGCCATACCTGGTACACGCATTTCAGCGGCATTCTCGCGAAGATCCTCTACGATATCCCGATGGTGATCACGGTTCATTCGCTCGAACCGCTGCGGCCATGGAAGCGCGAGCAGCTCGGGCACGGCTACGATCTCGCCCGCTGGATCGAGAAGACCGCTCTGGAAACCGCTGACGCGATCATCGCCGTTTCCAAAAGCACGCGCGAAGACATTCTGCGCCTTTTCGATGTCGATCCGTCCAAGGTCGTGATCATCCCCAACGGGATCGACACCGAGGAATACAAGCCGGTGCACGCGCCCCATGTGCTGACCCAGCTCGGCGTCGATCCGGATCGTCCGTACGTGCTGTTCGTCGGACGCATCACCCGGCAGAAGGGGCTGTATTATCTGCTCCAGGCCATTCCCCACATCGATCCCAACCTGCAAGTCGTGCTGTGCGCCGGCGACGCCGACACCCTCGCCATGCAGCGTGAGATCGAGGAGATCGTGCGCGAGCTGCAGGCGCAGCGCCCGGGCATCGTATGGATTCCCAAAATGCTGGCGCGCCAGGACACCATCGCGCTCTATTCGCACGCGACGGTGTTTTGCTGTCCGTCGATCTACGAGCCGTTCGGCATCATCAATCTGGAAGCGATGGCCTGCAACACGCCCGTCGTCGGCAGCGCCGTCGGCGGCATCCGTGAGGTCGTCGTGGACGGGGAGACCGGCCTGTTGGTCGACCCGCATTTATCGCCGGAACCGCCGCACGATCCGGTCTCCCCGGCCCGGTTCGAACGCGGCCTCGCCGACGCGATCAACCGTGTCGCCAATGACCCGGAATTGTGGAAGCGGATGTGCGAAGCGGGTCGCCGGCGCGTCGAGGAGCGCTACAGCTGGCGCAGCATCGCGCGCCAGACTTTCGATCTGTACCTGAAGCTGCGCGAAAAATACCCGGCCGACCATCAGTAACAACCGGCGCTCGGGCGCGCCGTGACAACGGTGCGCCATAGGCGCCAGCCGGCATAAATCATTTGCTGTGCAAATAAGCGATCCGGCTTACGACCGGAGACGATTGGGCACGACGCTGTTCTCGACGACGTGTCGCGAGGGAAGCGCCTCGGCCGCCATGTATTCCGCGAGCTCGGCAAGCGAGCGCCGCAGCTCCATGTCTTCCAGCGCGCAGAACGCCTGCAGCAGGCGAAGAACGTAAGGCTCCGACAGCATGGCGACCGGCGACGGCCCGGCGTTTTCGCTGCCCGCTTGTTGCGCTCCTTCGAAGAAGGCGGTGATCGGCACGCCGAGAATGGACGCGATCTTGAACAGCCGGCCGCTGCCGACGCGATTGGTGCCGTTCTCGTATTTCTGCACTTGCTGGAACGTGACGTCGATCTTTCTGCCGAGTTCCGTCTGCGACATGCCGCGGTCCTGGCGGAGGATCCGGATATTGCGGCCGACCAGCATGTCGACCGCGTCACGCCGTCGTTCTCCCATGATCCGATTTCTCCTCTAGCCGCTGCCGCTCATTAGGTTTTCGCTCTGGCGCACACCGCGCTCAGACGCGTTTCATGGGAGCACTCCCAGCATTACGAGTAGCATAAAGGGGCCGGTCCATTATGTCGGAACAATGACACGACAATAGGAATATCCGTTTCATCGACATAAGTATAGCGGATACGTTTTTCGCTATTTGAAAGTTCCCATACGCCGCTGCGTAGATCTGACGCTTTTGCGCGACTGGCCGAGCGGCTTTACGCGCCTCGCCAAAGGCGCCTGCTGCCTGTGACCTAGTTCACCACCCCAAACCGGCTAATGCGATAAGGCTTGATCGGGTGACGATTTTCCCGCTGCCGTCGCGGTCGGTTGCGGGACAGGAAAACGGGGGACCGGGCCGATGAACCAAACCGAATGTAGCGGCGAAAGCACCGGCGAAAGCATCGAGTTTGAACACGATAACCAACCCGACCTCCTCGCCCTGGTGCAAAACCTGATCGCCGAGGCGAGCGATATCCCGCGGCTGCTCGAAGCCTATTACTGGAGCGAAGAACCGGGACTACTGGAATTGATCCGGGCTTTTCTCGCGCTTCCGGCCGATGCGCAAACTGCGGTGCGCGCATTTTTCGCCGCAGCGGTGATGCGGAGTTCGATCACCGCATCGATTGACACGAGCGGCGCGCTGACGCTCCGTGCGCCGGAAGCGGCGGCGGTGCTTGTCAACTTGTTCAACGGCAGACAGTCGGATTCGCCGCACTGACGGGCGGCGGACTGCAAGCTTTGAATTCCGTCCAGCAGAATCGAATTCGCCCGCGATCTTGGCGCGGCATTTTCTGGGGCGAACAAGCGTGCACGTTGCCGGAATGCACCGGGGCAGACGGTTCTCCGAATGCTTTTGGCGGGCGCCGCTGAGCATTTTTTACCATCGCTTCGGGCCTTGACAGGTGAACGCTTCAGCGCGATGATTTTGTTGTTCGATGCAGCCAGAAGCGTTGGGAAACCGGCGCGGAAAATCGGAGGTGCAATGCCACCGGGCTCGCAATGCCGCGATGATCGCTGCAGTCTGCGTTGGGACCACAGCGTAGCGGCTTTCCCCACAACGGGCACGGTCGGAAGCGGCGTCCTCGGGCCGCATCAGTGAGGCAAGGCCCTCC
>JAEULX010000165.1 GCA_016793685.1 Bradyrhizobiaceae bacterium | reverse complement strand
GATACGTTCCCCAGCCTGGAAGCGCAGGCCGGTGCGATCTCCGACGATATCGCCTATGATTCTCATGACTTGGACGACGGTCTTCGCGCCGAGCTATTCACCCTGGACGAGCTCGCCGCGCTGCCGCTGGCCGGCGACATTCTCGCGGAGGTCGGCGCCGCCTATCCCGGCCTCGAGCCCGCCCGCCGGACCAGCGAGTTGAGCCGCCGGATGATCACGCGGATGATCGAGGACGTGGCGGGCGAGACGCGCCGCCGGCTTGCGGAGCTCGCGCCCGACAGCGCAGACGCCGTTCGCTGCGCCGGTGCGCCGATGGTCGGGTTTTCCAAGCCGATGGCGGCGGCCGAGCGCGCCGTGAAGAAATTTCTGTTCGAGCGGATGTATCGGCACGAGCGGGTGATGCACATCATGGGGGACGCCGAGGGCGTGCTGCGGGACCTGTTCGCGCGCTACATCGAGAATCCGGAAGCGCTGCCGGCCGAATGGCGCCACACCCTTCCCGCCGAGGCGCGCGCCCGCGCCCGCCACGTCGCGGACTTCATCGCCGGCATGACCGACCGCTATGCGCTGAGCGAACACCGGCGGCTCTTTGACCTGACCCCGCTTCTGCGCTAGGTCGGCTGTTCGCAACGCCGGAGCGCATGCGTCGAATGAGTGAAATTCAAAAAGATTTCAGAGATATATTCGCGGCAGTTCGTGCGCGGATTGAGGCGGTGAACAATGCCCTGATCGCCGCCGGGCAGCTTCCCGCGGGCATCGATCAGAGCCGCGTCCTGGTCGAGCCGCCGCGCGACGCCGGCCACGGCGACCTCGCCACCAACGCCGCGATGGTGCTGGCGAAAGACGCCAGGCGCAAACCGCGCGAACTGGCGGAGGCGATTGCGGAGCGGCTGCGCGCGGACGCCTGGGTGCAGGCGGTCGAGGTCGCAGGCCCCGGCTTCATCAACCTGACCCTCGAGCCACAGGTCTGGCGCGAGGCGCTGCGGGCAGTGATGGTGGCAGGGCGCAAATTCGGCAGGCCGGACAACGCCCAAGCCCGAAAAGTGAATGTCGAATATGTCTCCGCCAACCCGACCGGGCCGATGCATGTCGGGCATTGCCGGGGGGCGGTGTTCGGCGACGCGCTCGCCAACCTGCTGGACTTCGCCGGTTTTGCGGTCACGCGCGAGTACTACATCAACGATGCCGGCGCCCAGGTCGACGTGCTCGCGCGCTCGGCCTTCCTGCGCTACCGCGAGGCGCTGGGGGAGGCCATCGGGCCGATCCCCGAGGGGCTTTACCCCGGCGACTATCTCAAGCCGGTGGGCGAAGCGCTCGCCCGCGAATTCGGCCGCAGCCTGCTGGCGCAGCCGGAAGAGGAGTGGCTGCCGGTCGTCCGCGCCAGGGCGATCGACATGATGATGGCGGCGATCCGCGGCGATCTTGCCGCCCTCAATGTGCGGCACGCCGTGTTTTTCTCCGAGCGTTCATTGACCGCGGGGGACGGCGCAAGCGACGGCGTTGCGGCGGCGATCACGTGGTTGCGCGAGCGCGACCTCGTCTACGAAGGCCGGCTGCCGCAACCGAAGGGCGCGCCGGCCGACGACTGGGAGGACCGCGAGCAGACCCTGTTCCGCTCCACCGCGTTCGGCGACGACATCGACCGGCCGCTGAAGAAATCCGACGGAAGCTACACCTACTTCGCCGCCGACATCGCCTACCACAAGACCAAGCTCGACCGCGGCTACCATGACCTGATCGATGTGTGGGGCGCCGATCACGGCGGCTACGTCAAG
This sequence comes from Bradyrhizobiaceae bacterium, assembly GCA_016793685.1. Taxonomy (GTDB): domain Bacteria; phylum Pseudomonadota; class Alphaproteobacteria; order Rhizobiales; family Xanthobacteraceae; genus Rhodoplanes. The sequence goes on along the minus strand of JAEULX010000165.1, from coordinate 10,460 downwards.
CGCATGCAGGCGGCGGTGTCCGCCCTGAGCGGCGGGACGGCCTCCCTCGACGTCAAGCTCGTCCAGCTCGTGAAGCTGCTGCGCGCCGGCCAGCCGGTGAAGATGTCGAAGCGGGCAGGCGAGTTCGTCACCCTGCGCGAAGTCGTGGACGAGGTCGGGCGCGACGCCGTCCGCTTCATGATGCTGTTCCGCAAGAACGATGCGGCGCTCGACTTCGACCTCGCCAAGGTGATCGAGCAGTCGCGCGACAACCCCGTCTTCTATGTGCAGTACGGGCACGCCCGCGCGCATTCCGTGTTCCGCAACGCCGCCGACGTCATTCCCGATCTGCCGCCGACCGACGAGGCCCGCGCGCGGTTTCTCGCCGCTGTGCCGCTCGACCGGCTGACCGACGACGGCGAGATCGCGCTGATGCGGCAGATCGCCCAGTTCCCGCGGCTGATCGAGGCGGCAGCCGCCGCGCACGAGCCGCACCGGATCGCCTTCTACCTCTACGATCTGGCCAGCGCGTTCCACGCGCAGTGGACCCGAGGTAGCAAGGACTCGCCATATTTACGATTTATTATCCAAGATGATAGAGAAATCACTTTGGCTCGCCTTGCGTTAGTGGAAGGCATCGCTACGGTTCTCTCCTTGGGGCTTGGGCTGCTCGGGGTCGGTGCGCCGATCGAGATGCGATAAGCCTGTGCAAGAACCATCTGGGCCGGACGCGAACGCCCGTCGTCGAGCTGCAAGCGAGGCGGACTCGTGTGGCACTCCGGAAACGGTGAAGGACAGGCATGGCGGACGATCGATACCGTCGCGTGAGCACGAACGCGGCCCCCCCGGCCTCTGAAACAACGCGCGCTGGGGCTCCTGCTGCGCGGCAGCCCGGGTCTGATCCCCTGGTCGAACTGGCGCGGCTGATCGGACAGAACGATGCGCCGTCGCGCAGCGCGCGCAGCCGCGATGAGCGGGACGCCGTGGACCCGCGGATCGCACCGCGGCGCCAGGCGGCTGCTCCGCAGCCGGCGCCGGGCCAGGGCGTTCCGCAGCGCACGGCCGCTCCGCCGCCGCCGCCGTCCTCCGACCAGGGCTTCCGGCAGCGTCCGGCCGCTCCTCCGCGCCCGGCGCCGGAGCAGGCCTTGCAGCGGCGACAAGCCACCCCCCCGCAACCGGCGCCGGACCAGATCGCGCAGCGGCGGCCAGCGGCTCCCCCGCAGCCGACGCTGGAGCAGGTCTTGCAGCGGCGCAGGGCCGCCGCGCCACGGCCGACGCTGGACCAATCCGTGCAGCGGCGCACCGAACCTCCGGCACTGCGAACGCCGGACCAGGCTGCGCCGCGTGGCGCGGCCGCTCCGCCGCCGCGGCCGATGCCGGAGCCGCCTGTGCAGCGGCGCACGCCCGCTCCGCCGCAGGCGACGCCGCCGGGTGAAGCTGGGCAGCGGCGCCCGGCCGCCCCTTCGCAAGCCGCGCTCGAGCAGGTCTTGCGGCGGCGCATGGCCACTCAGCCGCAGCCGCAGCCGGACCCGGTCGTGCAGCGCCAGCAGGTGACGCCGCCGCAACCGGCGCCGGAGCCGACCGCCGAACAGGCGCCAAAATATGAGCGTCTTCCTGACCAGCGTTATGATGGTTACACCGCGCCGGTTTCGCCGTCGCAGGACCGCGGCCAAGCGAGAGTTGGCCATCCGCAGGACATGGCGCCGCTCGATCTGAGCGACCCGTACAGCACCGACACCGGCTGGCGCGGGCTGCGGTTGAAAGGGCGGACGCCGCGTCCGGATCGTGCGGGCGGCCCCGCCGCAATCGCCGGTGAAACGAAAAGCGACGCGGACCAGGTACAGGCGCTCGCGCCGACGCCGCCGTCGGTCGCCGACGGCACGCAGCCGCCTGCGCCGGTGACGGCTGAGCATCCACAATCCGAGCCCGTCGCCGAGCAGGCCTATGACTCGGGAAAGGGCGCCCCGGCAGTCGCTCCGGTGGCTTCTACCCAACCTGACCTCAGCGACGAAGCCGGCGGCTACGACTACCGCGAAATCGAACCCCAGCCGCGTGGCCGCAAGCTCTGGGTTGCCGTCGCGGTTCTTGGACTTGCGGTGATCGGCACGGCGGGGGCTTATACCTATCGTTCGATGGTCGGCACGCAGGAGCAGAAGTCACCGCCGCCGGTGATCCGCGCCGACACCTCGCCGAAGAAGCTCGCCTCGCCTACACAGCAGAGCAGCAACGAGAAACAGATTCAGGAACGCGTGGGCGGGGTCGGCGCTACGAGCGAGCGGCTGGTGTCGCGCGAAGAGCAGCCCATGGCTGTCAAGGATCCGATCGCGCGGGCGCTCGTTCCGGAGCCTCCGCCAGCGCTGAGCGCTCCGGTGACCACCGAGCCCACCAATGCTCGTCCGTTCCCGGCGCAAGCCGCTGCGGCGGGCGAGCCGAAAAAGATCAGGACGGTGACGATCCGCCCTGACGGGGAACCCAACGCCCCGGCAGCCGCAGCGCCAACAGCCTCGGCGCCCGCCAGGGCAGCCCGTCCGGCTGCGCCGGCGGCCTCGCCCAGCGAGCCGCAGTCGGCTGCGCCGCCGGCGGCCGCGCCGGCGCGCACTGCCGTCGCCACGCCGCCGCCGCGGCCGGCTCCAAGCGGCTACATGGTTCAGATCTCCGCGCAGAAGTCGGAATCGGACGCGCAGGCCTCGTTCCGCGCCATGCAGTCCAAGTTTCCGTCCGTGCTGGGCGGCCGCCAGGCCGTCATTACCCGCAAGGAATCCAGCAAGGGCGTCTATTACGGCACGCAGGTCGGACCGTTCAGCGGACGCGATGATGCGAACCAGCTTTGCGAGGCGCTCAAGGCCTCGGGCGGGAACTGCTTCGTCGTGAAGAATTGAAGCACGCGATCGCGTTTTCCGCGGTGAATTGATCCCCGGATTGAGCCCGGTCCGGGCTCCGCCGGGGAAACGCTTCGGCGTTGCCCCGTTGCGCCAAGCGCCCGGGCGTCAGCGCAGGCTCGCGTTGATTTTCGCCAGCGCATCCGAACCCGGACACAAATCCTGCTCGGCGAGCGAGTTGAGCGGCGCAGCGACCGTGTGGGCGTGGTCGTGCAGATCCTCGGGCGCGGGGTTCAGGTAAAGCAGGCCGGTCACGATCTCGCCCTTGTCGGCATGAACCTCGAGGAAGTTCATGGCGGCGAGGCGGTCGTTCACGTCGTACTCGTTGTTGAGCTTGCGCAGCGCGATGACCGAGCCGTCGTGCTGCTCGACCAGTTCGACGCTGCCGGGCGCGTAGTTCACCGCGATCGGGCTGCGCGGGGAAACGAAGTCGAGCCGGTTCACCGCCTCGTTATGGGCGCGCACATAGTCGTAGCTCTTGGTCGAGCCAGGATGGTTGTTGAAGGCGACGCACGGACTGACCACGTCGATGAAGGCCGACCCTTCGTGCTCGATCGCGGCCTTGACGAGGGGAACGAGCTGCTCCTTGTCGCCGGAGAATGAGCGCGCGACGAAGGTCGCGCCGAGGTGCAGCGCGACCTGAACCAAGTCGATCGGGCTGTCGGCATTGACGTTCCCGCGCTTCGACTTCGAGCCGCGATCGGCGGTCGCCGAGAACTGGCCCTTGGTGAGGCCGTACACCCCGTTGTTTTCCACGATGTAGACCATGCGGACGGCGCGCCTGATCGCATGGGCGAACTGGCCGAAGCCGATCGAGGCGGAATCGCCGTCGCCCGACACGCCGAGATAGAGGAGTTCGCGATTGGCGAGGTTGGCGCCCGTGAGCACCGAGGGCATGCGCCCGTGCACCGAGTTGAAGCCGTGCGAATTGCCGAGGAAATAGGTCGGCGTCTTCGACGAGCAGCCGATGCCGGAAAGCTTCGCGACGCGATGCGGTTCGATCGCAAGCTCGAAGCAGGCCTCGATGATCGCCGCCGAGATCGAGTCGTGGCCGCAGCCGGCGCATAGCGTCGACACCGAGCCCTCGTAATCGCGCCGCGTGTAGCCGAGCGCATTCTTCGGCAGCGCAGGGTGATGGAACTTCGGCTTCGCGAGATAGGTCATGCCGTCCTCTCGTTTCGATCCCTGCGGCGGCCCCTTGTAAACCGCGCCACCCGATCCACTAGGCTGCCGACGCCTGCGCAAGCTTCCGCGGCTTCAGCAGGCGGCGGAGATAGCGCGTCACCGGCCGCTCGCAGGCGTAATACGCGACCATGCCCAGCACGATCGCGCCGAGCAGGGAACCCACGACGTAAAGCCAGGGGGCGCTCGCAAAATCGAGGGACACCCGTTGCGACACGGCCAGCGCTGCGCGAATGGGAGCGGAATGCAGCAGATAGATCGAGTATGACGCGTCGCCAATCAGGGCGAACAGACGCCAGACCGGGCCCTCCAGTGCGAAGTCGCCGAACGTCGCGCCCGACATGATGAGGATCACCGCCAGCGTGGTGACGAGGATGGGGACTTCGGCCGAGTAGGCGCGCATGCCGAACATCAGCACGCAGCCGCCGACAACGAGCGCTACGGCCAAGGGCTTCGGCACCCGCAACCCCTCCCGGTAGGCGAGGCCGATCAGCATTCCATAGACGAATTGCAGGATGACCGGGCTGGTCCAGAACGCCAGGACGGTCGATTTGGGCGAAAGCTGCTGGCCGGCGACGACCATGGCGACGAGCGCCACCGTTACCGAGGCCACGGCAATCCTGCGCGGGGCGAGCAGCGCCAGCGCAAACAGCGCGTAAAACTGCATTTCGTAGTTGAGCGTCCACCCGTGGCCGACGATCGGCAAGACATCCCCATCGGCGTTGAGCATGGGGATGAACAAGAATGACGCCGCGATGAAGTCGAGGCCGTAGCTCCTGCCGAACTGTGGAAACGCCAGAGACCCGGCGATATAGGCCGCCGTCACGATCCAATAGAACGGGACGATGCGAACCAGCCGGAGCAGGAAGAAATTCTTTGGTCCCTCCGGGCGGCCGAACATCGGCTCCGAGGTGTAGACCATGATGAAGCCTGAAATGACGAAGAACAGGCAAACCGCGAAGGCGCCGAGGAAATGCAGCACGGGCATCGCGTCCGCCATGCCGGTCTTCCAGGAAAGCCAGTGCTGCGCGTGTGTGACCACCACGGCGCCGGCGGCGACCGCACGGAGGATTTGAACCGCAAGGATCGTCCGCATCAGCAATCCAGCGCATTGCAGGGCTCGCCACGGGAGGGCGTGTCGGCGCGTTTTCCGCTGGAGCGGGAATCTGAGCGCCGCATCACACGCCGCGGTTCGAGAAAAGCTTGCGCGATTTCCGATCCGGCCGGAACGGAATTCGCCGAGACGCCCGCTTTCATCATGCCCCCAGTTTCCGCAACGGCGTGACTTTGCGCGCGTCGAGCCGGCTCCCGATAGCGCCCACGATAAAGCGCGCAGTAATCGGCATGCCGTCATAATGCAAGATGGAGACCAGCCGCGCCGGATCGAGGCTCTCTTCCGCCAGCAGCAAGGTGCGCAGTTGGGCGTCGCGGTTCTGCTCGACGACGAAAACAATGTCGTGCTCGGCGACGAAGTCGAGCACGTCCTGATGGAACGGGAAGGCGCGAATGCGCAGGCGGTCGAGCCGGTGGCCGCCCGCTTCGAGGAGCGTAATGGCCTCGTCCATCGCGGGGGTGGTCGAGCCGAAATACATCACGCCGCATCGCGTCGGGGCGCCGCAGTTGGCGCGGATCGGGCGCGGAACCAGGTTCTTCGCGGTTTCGAACTTCCGGCGCAGCCGCTCCATGTTCTCCACGTATTGCGCCCCGTCTTCCGTGTACCGCGCATTGCGGTCCTTGGAGCTGCCGCGGGTCATGAACGAGCCCATGGTCGGATGGGTGCCCGGATAGGAGCGGACCGGAATTCCGTCGCCGTCGACGTCGTCGTAGCGCATGAACGGCTTGCCGGCGTCGATATCGGCGGCCGTCGCCACCTTGCCGCGGTCGTAGCTGCGCGCGTCGTCCCAGGCGAATGGTTTGCAGAGCTGCCGGTTCATGCCGAGGTCGAGGTCGAGCATGACGAAGATCGGCGCCTGCAGGCGGTCGGCGAGGTCGAAGGCTTGCGCGCTCAGCTCGAACGTCTCGCTCGGGTCGGACGGAAACAAAAGCACGTTCTTGGTGTCGCCGTGCGAGGCGTAGGCGCAGGAGAGCAGGTCCGATTGCTGGGTGCGCGTCGGCATGCCGGTCGATGGGCCGCCGCGCTGCACATCGAAGATCACCGCCGGAATCTCGGCGAAGTAGGCGAGCCCGAAAAACTCCTGCATCAGCGAAATGCCGGGCCCGGAGGTGGCGGTGAAGGCGCGCGCGCCGTTCCAGGCGGCGCCGATGACAATGCCGATCGAGGCAAGCTCGTCCTCGGCCTGGATGACGGCGTACTTGTTCTTGCCCGTCGCCGGATCGACGCGGAAGCGCTTGCAGTAGCGGCTGAAGGCTTCGGCCAGCGACGTGGACGGCGTCAGCGGATACCAGGCGCAGACGGTGGCGCCGCCATAGACTGCGCCCAGCCCCGCGGCGGAATTGCCATCGACGAAGATGCGGTCGCCGACCGCGTTTGCGGGCTCGAGGCGCACCCCGAGCGGGCAGGGCACGTTCGCCAGCGTCCAGTCGCGGCCGAGGCGCACCGCGTGGGTGTTCGGTTCGATCAGCTTCTCCTTGCCGCGAAACTGCTCGCTGATCAGCGCGTCGATGGCCGTTACGTCGAGACCGATGAGCGCGGTCAGCGCCCCGAGATAGACCATGTTCTTGAACAGCTGGCGCGCGCGCGGTTCGCTGTATTCGCGGTTGCACATCGCGGTGAGCGGAATGCCGACGACGGTGATGTCGTTGCGGAAGCGGCTCGCCGGCACCGGCCTCGTCGAATCGTACAGGAGGTAGCCGCCGGGTTCGATTGCGGCGATATCCCTGTCCCAGGTCTGCGGGTTCATCGCCACCATGAGGTCGACGCCGCCGCGCGTCCCGAGGTAGCCGGCCTGCGAGATGCGCACCTCGTACCAGGTGGGCAGGCCCTGAATGTTCGAAGGGAAAATGTTGCGCGCAGCGATCGGCACGCCCATGCGCAGCACCGCGCGCGCGAACATCTCGTTGGCGCTCGCCGAGCCCGAGCCGTTCACATTGGCGAAGCGGACGACGAAATTGTTTACGCTGCTGATTGGGCTGGTTGTGGGCATGGCCGTCCCGCATGGGTCGTTTCGATCAGATACTTCCTCATGTCCCAGGCGCCGGTCGGACAGCGTTCGGCGCACAGGCCGCAGTGCAGGCAGACGTCTTCGTCTTTCGCCATGATGCGGCCGGTCTTGAGGGCGTCCGAGACATAGAGGTCTTGGGTGAGGTTGGCGGCGGGCGCCTTCAATCGCCCCCGCAGTTCCTTTTCGTCGCCGTTGGCCGTGAAGGTGATGCAGTCCATCGGACAGATATCGACGCAGGCGTCGCACTCGATGCAGAGCGATGTCGTAAACACCGTCTGCACGTCGCAGTTCAGGCAACGGCCGGCTTCGGCGAGGGCGAGCGCGCCGTCATATCCGAGCTCGACCTCGGCCTTGATGTCGGCAAGCGCCACGACCTTGTCGCGCAACGGCACGCGATAGCGCCGGTCGAGCGCGATTTCGTTGTCGTAGCTCCATTCGTGGATGCCCATTTTCTGGCTGATCACGCTGACCGCCGGCGCCGGCCGATCGTGCACGTCCTCGCCGTTGCACAGCTTGTCGATCGACACGGCCGCCTCGTGGCCGTGCGCGACCGCCCAGATGATGTTTTTCGGGCCGAACGCGGCGTCGCCGCCAAAGAAGACTTTGGGGTGCGTCGAACCCATGGTGGCGGGATCGACCTTCGGCATGCCGGCGCCGTCGAATGCGATGCCGATGTCGCGCTCGATCCAGGGGAATGCATTCTCCTGGCCGACCGCGATCAGGACGTCGTCGCAGGGGAAGTGCTGGTCCGGCGCGCCGGATGGTGCGAGGCGTCGCCGGCCTTGCGCGTCGTATTGGGCCGTCACCTGTTCGAACACCACGCCGGTCAGGCGGCCGTTCGCGTGGGTGAATTCCTTCGGCACGAGATAGTTGAAGATCGGGATGCCCTCGTGCATCGCGTCTTCCTTCTCCCATGCCGAGGCCTTCATCTCCTCGAAGCCGGAGCGGACCACGACCTTCACGTCTTCGCCGCCGAGGCGGCGCGAGGAGCGGCAGCAGTCCATGGCGGTATTGCCGCCCCCGAGCACGATCACGCGCTTGCCGATCGTGCTGATGTGGCCGAAGGAGACGCTGGCAAGCCAATCGATGCCGATGTGAATGTTTTGGGCAGCCTCCTTGCGGCCGGGGATGTCGAGGTCGCGCCCGCGCGGCGCGCCGCAGCCGACGAACACCGCGTCGTAGCCTTCCGCCAGCAGGGCCGTGAGGCTGTCGATCCGCTTGCCGCCGACGAACTCCACGCCGAGACCGAGGATGTAGCCGCACTCCTCGTCGATCACCGCGCTGGGCAGGCGGAACTTCGGGATCTGGGTGCGCATCATGCCGCCGGCCTGGGTGTCCTGGTCGAACATGACGCAGGAGTAGCCGAGCGGGGCGAGGTCGCGGGCGACCGTCAACGAGGCGGGACCCGCCCCGACCAACGCGATCCGTTTGCCGTTCCGGCGCTTGGCGGGCTGGGGCAGGCGCGCGCTGATGTCGTCCTTGTAATCGGCGGCGACGCGCTTCAGCCGGCAGATCGCGACCGGCTCGCTTTCCACGCGCCCACGGCGGCACGCAGGCTCGCAGGGCCGATCGCAGGTGCGGCCGAGAATGCCCGGGAACACATTGGACCGCCAATTGATCAGGTAGGCATCGCTGTATCGGCCCGCGGCGATCAGGCGAATGTATTCGGGGACGGGGGTGTGCGCCGGACAGGCCCACTGACAATCCACGACTTTATGGAAATAGCCGGGATCCGAGATGTTCGTTGGTTTCATTGTACGCCTATACGTCCGCGCCAGCGCGCAGGCGTAACGATTCATGTGGGATTTATGATAGTTACGTCAGCGCCTCATGACAGCCCAATCTGGACAATTTTTGGTCATCGCCGCGACCGTTAGCCACACAAAATCAATTAAAAATATCGTTGCGGTGCAATGAGTTGTTGTGCGCTGCGGGGATCCGTTCCGCGCCGAGCGTGCCGGGCGGAACGATTCTCTTCCTCGCCGGACCTTCATAGCTCGATTTCTCCGCGGCGAACGAGCCTGTTGCGTACGCCGAAAGCAAGCTCGTCGCCGCGGTCCACGACGGTCAGATCAACAGACGTTGACCAGCCGCCATGCGCCGCGCCACCAGACCTGGCGCCAGCAGCCGGAATAGCCCCCGTAATAGCCCGGGTAGCCGTAATATCCGTAGCCCACGCCGGCGCCGACTGCGGCCGCGCCGAGCGCAACGCCCGGGCCCCAACCGCGCCAGCCGCCGCGCCAACCGGGACGAGCCCACCCGCCGCGCCAGCCGACACCGCCGCCGCGCCAGCCTACGCCGCCGCCGCGCCAGCCGCCGCCTCGCCATCCACCGCGGGCGTCGGACGGAGTCGCGGTCAGCGTGAGGGCGATCAGGCCAGCCGCCGCACTCGCCAATAACGCCGTACCCATTATCTTCATCACGTGCTCCTATGTCTTTTGCGTCCGAATGACCCTTGGGGGACGTCAGACGAATCAGGTGCCGCCCGCAGCGATCTAGCCAGGCTAGCCGCTCAACCGAGCGGCAGACGGCTGGCAAAGATTCCTCCAGGCTTGGTCAAGAACGTCCATTGTGCTGAATTGGTTCAGCGCTACCGTCGCAGCTTCGCGTGAAACCACGGTACAGGCGCGCGATTTGGCCGCGAGAACCGATGACGAATCTGTTCGAGGACATATTCGGCGAGCCCGTCACCGATCCGAACGAGGCGGCGCGGGAGACCATGCGCGCCCGCCGCCGGCGCTTCTACGCGAACGCAACGGTGCGTGCGGCGGACGGCGGTTTCGCCGTCGAACTGGACGGCAAGCCGGTGCGGACCCCGGCGCGCCGCCTGCTCGCCTTCCCGACATTGCCGCTCGCCGAACGCGCCGCGGCGGAATGGCAGTCGCAGGTCGCGTTCATCGACCCCGCCAAACTGCCGCTGACGCGCCTTGCCAATACCGTCATCGATGCGGTCGAGGAGGCGCATGCGGAGGTTGCGGCCGACATCGCGCGATATATCGCCTCCGATCTGCTGTTGTATCGCGCCGACGGGCCGGAGCGGCTGGTCGCCCGTCAGCATCGCGAATGGGACCCGATCCTCGCCTGGGCGCGGGAGGCCCACGGCGCGCGATTCGTGCTCGCACAGGGCGTGGTTTTCGTCACCCAGCCGGAAACGGCGGTTGCGGCCATGCGGCGGCTCATCCCGCTAAGCCCGTGGCGCCTGGGCGCGGTGCATGTGATCACCACGCTGACCGGATCGGCGCTGATCGCCCTCGCCGTGGCCGAGCAGGCGATCACGGCCGACACCGCCTGGACCGCC
>JAEULX010000163.1 GCA_016793685.1 Bradyrhizobiaceae bacterium | reverse complement strand
CAGCGCGAGCCCCGAAACAACCGCAAGGATCGTCGCGAACGCCACCGCCGCAAGGAAGCCGAGCAAGAGCTCACCGCCCACCGCGTTGGCGAGATGCATGACGACCATGTTGCCGCCGCCGATAATGCGTCCGCCGATCTGTCCGCCCTCGAAGTACTGCGGATTGGTGCCGACGATCACGATGGCGGAGAGGCCCATCAGGAAGACGATGTTGAAGAAGTAACCGACGAAGCCGGAAGCGTAGAGCACCGACTTGCGCGCCGCCTTGGCGTCGGAGACGGTGAAAAAGCGCATCAGGATGTGCGGCAGGCCGGCGGTGCCGAACATCAGGCCGATGCCGAGGGAAACGGCATTGACCGGATCCGCCAGCAACGCGCCGGGCGCGAACAGCTTGAAGCCGAGCTTGTGCACGGAAGTCGCTTCGTTGACGAGCGTCGTATAGCTGAAGCCGAAGCGGCTCATGGCGAGCAGCATCACGAACGTGCCGCCGGCCAGCAGCATGCAGGCCTTGATGATCTGCACCCAGGTCGTGGCGATCATGCCGCCGAAGGTGACGTAGATCATCATCAGACCGCCGACGATGAACAACGCAACGATGTAGTCGAGCCCGAACAGCAGCTTGATGAGCTGCCCCGCGCCGACCATCTGCGCGATCAGGTAGAAGCATACGACGGTCAGCGAGGAGATCGCCGCCATGGTGCGGACGCGCCCCTGATCGAGCCGATAGGAGGTGATGTCGGCGAAGGTGTAGCGGCCGAGATTGCGCAGGCGCTCGGCCATCAGGAACAGAATGATCGGCCATCCGACGAAGAAGGCGATCATGTAGATGTAGCCGTCATAGCCGGTCGTGTAGACCATCGCGGTGAGCCCGAGCAGGGTCGCGGCCGACATGTAATCGCCGGCGATGGCGAGGCCGTTCTGCAGACCGGTAATGCCTCCTCCGGCAGTGTAGAAGTGCGACGCCGAGCGCGTCCGCTTCGCCGCCCAATAGGTGATGCCGAGTGTCAGCATCACGAATCCGATGAACATCGCGATCGCGATCGGATTGACGGACGACTTAGCAGCGGCGTCGACGGCGGGACCGGCGCCGAAGGCCGGAGCCACGGCGAGAGTGATCGCGGCGAAGGCCGCGGCAAACATGCGAGTCATGGTGGAGCCCCCTATGCCGCTTTTTTGATGACTTCGGCTGAGACCGCGTCGTCGACGACTTCGGCCGTCAATGCATCGAAATCCGAATTTGCTTTGCGGACGTAGTAGGCCATCAGGATCCAGAAGAAGACGAACTCGAAGAGTCCCGCCGCGACGCCCACGGAGAGCGTGGAGCCTGGCGCCACTCTTTCTCCGATGACCGACGGCGCAAACGCGATCATCAGCACCAGCGCATAAAACAGGACGAACACGATGCCGGCTAGCCACCAGGCCAGCCGGCCGCGTCGCGCGACCAGTTGCGCGAACTTAGGGTTCGCGCGAACCCGCGCGTAAACAGCCTCACTCATTTGGACAAATCCCCCATTTCCGCCGCCCCCGCGGCAACAACGAAACGCCGTGCAAGAACGCAAGCACCGCTCCGCGCAGCCGTCTCGGCGACAGGGAAGGATTTTAGGCGAAATTCGGGCAATCGTCTTTGCGACAATAGTCTTTCATACTTGCGTCGAACGCGCGATGGCGCTGCGGGCCGCGAGGTGCGGCCCGTCCGCGATGTGCATTTGTTGGAGGTGCGACTGTCGCGCCATCAACGATGGCGTCGTCAGCATAGATACTTGCAGACCAAACTTTTCAGCGCGTTGAGCGGATTTTCCGACGGCTCGGACACCTCGGCGCTGGCGTAGCTGCGCCGCGGCTCGCCTTTCGCCGCGACCTTGCCGCCGGGCTTCTTTCTCGGCGACTTGTCCGCGATCACCATGGCCCAGTAAGTTTTGTAGCGGGTATTCTCGTTGCGGGCGACCGCGAAACCGACGCTGTCGGCCTTGGCCAGCAAGAGATTCGCATTGTGGCCGGACGAGTTTTTCCACGCGCGCAGCGTGTCGGGCCAGGTTTTCAAGCCGGCTGCGATATTTTCTGCCGCGACGCCCGAATGTGCGCCGGCGACCCGGGACGAGAACGAGCCGGCGACGCTGTGATCCATGACGCCGGAGGCGGCCATCGCCTTTGCCTGCTTTTCGGCGATCGCAGTGAGTTGGGGATCGATCTTTACCGCCGAGAGCCCGTGCGCCCGTCGATACTGCGAGACCAGATCCACCATTTCGTCTGCATGTGCCAGCGTGGCCGTGATGGCCAGGACGACGGCAAGCCAAAGCGCCTTCATCGCGCCCCTCCCCCTACACGGAATCCCCGGATCATTCATCCGAGGCGGATACGGCGGATGTGAGGCGTCCGGGCGGTTTAAGACCCGATTGCGAAGGGCTTAGCGGCGGTCGCGGCATCACCCGCGCGCCGGCGCCGTGGGCGAGGAGAAGGGCGGAACATCCAAACGCGCAGGCCCCGCGCATCTAACGCCGCGCGGGGCCCGAGGGGTCATCTCGAAGCTGGAAACCGGCGGCGACTAACCACGCTGCCCGAAATTCAAAAATCCGAAGAACGGGAAGACCGGCTGGTTTCTGCGGGCGTAATTGGGGTCACGCTTACGCTTTGCCTGCTTGGGACGCTCGGGCGTCGCAGGCTTGGCCGCCGGATCGACCGGCTGGGCGGCCGGATCAGCGGCTGCCGGGGTCACTTCGGCCGTCTTGGCCAGCGGTTCGGCGGCCGGCTTCGCCGCTTCAACCGCCACGGCCGGCTCAGCCGTCTTGATGGACGGCCTGCTGGCCGCAGCCGCGCCGACAACTGCCCCGCCGCGCCCGTCGGTGGCGCTGCTCGGCACCGCCGCTGTCGCGCTTTCGCTCAGCATCTTGGCCGCCGCCATGCGCGCATTCATGATATTCGCCGATTCCATCATGGCCGGAGTGGGAGTCGGCGCTGCATAGATTGGAACGGCAGCCGGGCTGCTCGCCTGGGCCAACTCTTGTGAAGGCATGGAAAGATCGGTCAAAACGTTATGCGCCGAAATCGCAGCGACCGCGCCGATGCAAAACGCGCCGATCGCAAGCACTGATTGTTTGGTCTTGTTCGGTCGGGCCTTGGTCGGCCAAAGCGAATGATTGGAGCTAGCGCGCTTGAACATACTCGACCCCCCCAAGGCCCGTTACGAAACGGCTGAATAACGCGCAAGCCGGCTCCAAGTTCCACGGGGTTCGTCACAAAGGCGCGCGCGACCTGTAACGGTCGTTAATAATGCGTGAAGCAAGCGGGTTAACGAAGCCTGAAGGAACGCGCCGGAGCGCTCGCGTTGCCGCGCCGCCACGGCGCCGGGAAGCGCCCGCCGCGATCGGCCCGCCCCTGGGTCATGCGGCGAGAATCTGGTCCGCGGCGCGCTCTCCGGAGCGCACCGCGCCCTCCATGAGGCCGTGCATGTCCGTCGCGTATTCCGATCCCGCCCAGTGAATGCGGCCCGCCGGCTCGCGCAGCGCCTGCCCGTAGCCGGTGAGAACCCCGGGAGCGAAGTGAGCGATCATGCCGCCGAGCGACCATTCTTGCGCGGCCCAATCGGTCTCCAGAGGCGCCCGCGGCGACAACGCTTTGGTTCCGTACCGTGCAGCCAGCGCCTCGAGCCACCGGGTCCGGCGTTCGTCCGGTTCGAGCGCGGCCGCTTTGAGCGCTTGCGGGCCGAGCATGTAGCTGCTGAGGATGCCGGGTTTTCCCGAGCGCGGCGTTTGATCGAGCGCCACCGGAACGGCGAGATCCGGGGCCACGCTCAAGCCGCTCAAGCCGCCGTCGCGCCAGAACGGCTCGTCATAGATGGTGATGCCGCGCACGATCGTTCCGCTCAGCATCCTCCGAAGCAATTGCGCCTTGGCCGCGGGCAACCCCGGCTCGTATGCGATCCGGCTCGCGACGAATGGCGGCACGGCGACGATGACGCGCTGCGCCTCGGCCGTCAGCCGATCGGAGACGGCCTCCACGCCGGCGCTGGTCTGCCTGATCACGCGGACCGGCGACGAGAGGCGGAGCGCCGCGCCAAGCGAGGCGCCGAGGCGAATTGCGAGCTCCGGCACGCCGCCGTCCACCAGATGAGTCTCGGTGATCGTCGAGTCGACGTAGTATTCGAAGCTTCCGCCGCCACGTGCGAGCACCAACGAACCGAGCAGCGAAACTTCGCTCGGATCGACGCAGAACAGCGTCGTCATCGTCGTACGGAGAATTTTTTGCGCCGTGGCCGAAGGCACGTTCCACCGCGAGGCGATCCAGGCGCCGAGCGTCTGCGCATCGAGCGCCTGCGCGCCGCGCGTTTTCCAGGATTCGTCGAGCGGAACCCGATCCACCATGCGATCAAGCCGCCAGAACGCGAGTCCGAGACTCGCCAACGCACCCAGGCCGATTTTCGGCATTTTGCCGTATTGCCGGTTGACGCCGTCGAGCTGCATGACGGTGTCGCCCTGGTCATACTGCGGATAGACCTCCAGGCCGAATTCGCGGCACAGCGCGAACATGCGGTCCTGTCCTTTGCCGAGCCAGGTGCCGCCCACCGAGACGACGGTGCCGTCGGACGCCGTGCGGTTCCAGACCCGCCCGCCAACGCGGTCACGCGCCTCGAGCAACGCGACCCGCTTTCCAGCGGCCTGCAATCGCCGCGCGGCCGCAAGGCCGGCAAATCCGGCGCCCACGACGCAAT
>JAEULX010000149.1 GCA_016793685.1 Bradyrhizobiaceae bacterium | reverse complement strand
AGCGTGAGGGTATAGTCCTCGAGCGGACGCGGCTTGTGCCGGTTGATGTCGGCGATGAACGGTCCCAGCGTCTCCGCCGACGACGCGGCGATGATGTCGAGGACGCGCAGCCAGAGATCGACCTTGCCCGGGGTATCGAGGGTCAGCTTGCATCCCAGCATTCCGAGCGCATAGGCGAGCGCGAATATCTCGTTGCAGCGGGCTTCCGCGAGGTCGGTCGCGCCCGCGGGATCGAGCGGCATGAAGGGTTGAAACCGCGCGATGACGATGGCCTTGAGCGCGGCGATCCGGACCTTTTCGTTGGCGTGGCCGGCGGGAATCCGCCAGTCCTTGTAGGCCTTGTTCAGCAGGAAATAGCCCTGGGTCAGCATGTGGATGCGGGGCTCCCGCAACACGACGCGGTCGGCGGGAAGCGTGCCGTTGTCGAGCAGCTCGCGCGCCACCTCGCTCAGCAGACCGGCCCGTTCCGCAATCGCCCGCTCGGAGGCGTAGAACGCGTTCAACGCCGCCCCCCGTCAACGCCGCATCGAATCCGCAACGGCCTGCGCGAGCGCCTTGATGCCCGCGAACAGGTCGCCCTTCACGGCATTGTAGCTGTCGCGCAGTTCGGCTGCGGTGATGCGGGGATTGCTGCTGCTTTCCTTGCGCCGGTCGAGCGCATCGACCGCCGGGCCCCCGATCCGGACATGCCGGATCGGCAGATCGGGCTCGCTGGTAATCGGCATGGCGCGCGCTCCGCTCTCTGCGTGCGAGCAGATCACGCCGCCCTGTCAGGCCGTCGAACGGCGACCCGGCAAAACCGGCGTCAGGCCGAAGCCTGCACCCGCACGGGGATGCCCTTGTCCTTGAAGTACTGCGGCAGCTCGTTCGCCTGGAACATCTCGCGCACGATGTCGCACCCGCCGACGAACTCGCCCTTCACGTAGAGCTGGGGGATCGTCGGCCAGTTGGAGAACTCCTTGATGCCCTGCCGCAGATCATCCGACTCCAGCACGTTGAGCCCCTTGTAGGGCACGCCGAGATAATCGAGGATCTGCACGACCTGGCCGGAGAAGCCGCACATGGGGAACTGGGGCGTTCCCTTCATGAACAGCACGACGTCGTTGGCGTTGATTTCGTTGGCGATGAACTGCTCGATACCCATTTTTCGTCCTCACGGCGCAGGCCAAATCCCACGCCCTCAGTACGGTTGAGCCTAGCCTTCCGGCGTGGCGGTCTGCAAGGCGAGCGCATGCAGCTGCCCGCCCATTTCCACCTTGAGCGCCTCGTAGACAAGCTGGTGCTGCTGCACCCGCGACTTGCCCTTGAAAGCGGCGGAAACAACGGTCGCGGCGTAGTGGTCGCCATCGCCTGCAAGATCGTGGATGGTGACCTCCGCGTCGGGGATGTGACGCCGGATCAGTCGTTCGATGTCGTCCGCGCTCATCGGCATGGCCGTCTCCGCGCTGCCTTGGTCGTCATCCGGCCGCTCCTGACATATAGGTCGGAAACCACCGTTCGAAACGTTCCGTCAAGCCCTTTATTAGCAGCGGCCGCTCGCCGGGCAGGATAAGCGCCTCCCCGCCGGTGACCCCGATGCGGGTCGCGGACACCCCGGCTTCCGCCGCGCGGCTGAGGACGGCGTCGGCGGCGCTCGCCGGCACGACCACCACGTACCGCCCCTGATCCTCGCCGAACCAGTAAGCGTGCGCCGGCACCCCGGCGGGCGGCATTTCGAGCACTGCACCGATGCGCCCGGACGCGATCGCCATCTCGGCGAGCGCAACCGCAAGGCCGCCGTCGGATACGTCGTGCACCGTCTTCGCGAGCTTTTCGCGGATCAAGCCGCGCACGAAGTCGCCATTGCGCTTCTCGACCGCGAGGTCGACCGGAGGCGGCGCCCCCTCCTCCCGCCCGCACACGTCGCGGAGATAGAGCGATTGGCCGAGCCAGCCCTGGGTCGCCCCGACCAGCAGGATCGCCGAGCCCTCGGCTTTGAAGGCGACCGTCGCCCCGATGGTGAAGTCGTCGATAAGCCCGACCCCGCCGATGGTCGGGGTGGGCAGGATCGCCCGGCCGAAGGTCTCGTTGTAGAGCGAGACATTGCCGGACACGACCGGGAAATCGAGCGTCCGGCAGGCCTCGGCAATGCCGCGAATGCAGCCGACCAGCTGGCCCATGATCTCCGGCTTCTCGGGATTGCCGAAATTGAGATTATCGGTCACCGCCAACGGCTTCGCGCCGACGGCGGAGAGATTGCGCCAAGCCTCCGCCACCGCCTGCTTGCCGCCTTCGAACGGGTCGGCCTCGCAGTAGCGCGGGGTCACGTCGGTGGTGATCGCGAGCGCCTTCGGTCCATCGAGGACGCGCACGACGGCAGCGTCGCCGCCCGGCCGCTGCACCGTGTTGCCGAGAATGATGTGGTCGTATTGCTCCCACACCCAGCGCTTGGAGCAGAGGTCGGCGGAGCCGACCAGTTTTTCCAAGGCATCGGCGACCGGCATCGGCGGGGCGACCGACCGCGGATCGAGAGCGGCCTGCTTCGGCGTTTCGACGAAGGGGCGCTGATAGACCGGGGCCTCGTCGCCCAGTTCCTTGATCGGGAGGTCGGCCATGACGTCGCCGCCCTGACGCACGTGGAAGCGCATCCCCGCCGTCGTTTCTCCCACCACCGCAAAGTCGAGCCCCCACTTGCGGAAGATCGCCTCGGCCTCGGCCTCCTTGTCCGGCTTGAGCACCATGAGCATGCGCTCCTGGCTCTCCGAGAGCATCATTTCGTAGGCGCTCATGCCGGTTTCGCGGCATGGCACCTTGTCGAGGTCGAGCGCGATGCCGAGATCGCCCTTGGCGCCCATCTCGACCGCCGAGCAGGTCAACCCCGCCGCCCCCATGTCCTGGATCGCGATCACGCAACCCTTCGCCATGATCTCGAGGCAGGCTTCCAGCAGCAGCTTTTCGGCGAAGGGATCCCCGACCTGAACGGTCGGGCGCTTCTCCTCGGCGTCGGCGCCGAACTCCGCCGAGGCCATGGTCGCGCCGTGGATGCCGTCGCGCCCGGTCTTCGAGCCGAGATAGACGATCGGCATGCCGACGCCCGAGGCGGCGGCGTAGAAGATCTTGTCCGTCTCGGCGAGGCCGACCGCCATCGCATTGACCAGGATGTTCCCGTCGTAGCGGTTGTGAAAGCGCACCGAGCCGCCGACGGTCGGAACGCCGAAGGAATTGCCGTAGCCGCCGATGCCCGCCACCACGCCGGCGACCAGCCGGCGCGTCTTCGGGTGGGCAGGATCGCCGAAGGACAGCGAGTTGAGGCAGGCGATCGGGCGCGCCCCCATGGTGAAGACGTCGCGCAAAATCCCGCCCACGCCGGTCGCCGCGCCCTGGTAGGGCTCGATGTAGCTCGGGTGGTTGTGGCTCTCCATCTTGAACACCGCCGCGAGGCCGTCGCCGATGTCGATCACGCCGGCGTTCTCGCCCGGGCCCTGGATGACGCAGCGGCCCGTGGTCGGCAGCGCCTTCAGGTGCACCTTGGAGGATTTGTACGAGCAATGCTCGTTCCACATGGCCGAGAAAATGCCGAGCTCGGTGAGGCTTGGCTCGCGGCCGATCAGCGCGAGAAGCCGCTGGTACTCGTCCGGCTTGAGGCCGTGCTCGGCGACGAGTTCCGGGGTAATTTTCGGTTCGTTGGGAATCACGCGCGAGGCTTTCATGGCAATGCATTGCCATCGCTTGCGGCCGCCCCCGCGTCAACGATGAATTATGGGCATCCCCCGCCGGGCGCGCGTGGTGAGCGCCGCTCTCCCGGGAAGCGCCCGCCTCAGTTCAGCCGGCTCGGCCGTCCCTCGCCGTCGTCCAAGCCGCGCGGGGCTGCCTCCGAGGTCCGCAATTCGCGCGACGGACCAAGGTCGGCTTCGGTCCGGTCGCCGGCGCCTGCCGCCGCATCCGCCTTGACGTGGCGGCGATAGGACAGCCATCCGAACGGAAGACTGCCGAGATAAAGAAGTGTACCGCTCGTCATGACTTCCCAGGGGAAGCTAAGAAGAAGCGCGAAGAAAAGGACGACCAGCACGAACACCGGAAGCACCATGTCCGGAGGAACGCGCGTGCCGAGCTTCTTGCCGGAAAACACCGGCAGCTTGGAGATCATCAGGAAGGCGACGACCAGCGTGTAGACCACCCCGAGCGCCGGCAGGATTTTGGGCATGCCGAGAAAATGGGCATAGACCGGCAGAAAGACCGCGATCGCGCCGCCCGGCGCCGGCATGCCGACGAAGAAATTCGACGTCCAGGCGGGCCGGTTGGGGTCCTCGATCATGACATTGAAGCGGGCGAGCCGCAGCCCGGCGCAGATGGCAAAGATCATGGCGGCGATCCAGCCGACCGCCTTCACCTCGTGCAGGCCCCAGAACCACAGGATCAGCGCCGGGGCGACGCCGAAATTCACGAAATCGGCCAGGCTGTCGAGCTCGGCGCCGAAGCGCGAGGTGCCTTTGAGGATGCGAGCGAGCCGCCCGTCGATCCCGTCGAGAATGGCGGCAAACACGATGGCCGCGAGCGCAAGCTCGAAGCGGCCTTCCGCCGCGATGCGGATCGCGGTGAGCCCGGCGCACAGCGCCAGCAGCGTGATGACGTTCGGCGCGAGCGTGCGGACGGGGATCGGCCGGAAACCGCGCCGCCGCGGCTCTGGCTGGTCGGGATCGAAAGGCGGAAACAGCGACATGGGACGATGATATAGCGCGTTGCCGCCCGGCCCGCTACGCCGGCGGGGTTCCCTCGATGCTCCCATTCGGGCTCATCGCATCGACCGCGTTGGGCAGATAGCCGGCCATGAGCACGAGAAGCTTGTCGGCCGGAATGCCGGTGACGGCGACCGCCTGCTCGATCACGCTGTCGCCGAGGGCGGCGCGGACCTGCTCGGGCGTCACCGGCAGGTTCGGACCGGACCCGAGCCAGGAATCGACCTCGCGGTCGAGGCCGCCCTCTCGCAGCCGCTTGATAAGGTTCGCGGTGTCGCCAATCTCGGTCTTGGCCAGATACTGCGTGACGAGCCCGGGAAGGGCCCCGGGGTCCACGGTCTTCGCGATCCCTTTGACCATCCCGGATACGACCTTGTCGAACAAACCCATCGCTGCTCCTCGAACCGATTTGCACACATCCCGCGGCCTGCGCGCGGTTGCGTCTTCCGCGACCGCCAACCCGAAGGCGCTCAGCTTCGTTTCAGTTACATAGTCATTCCCGCTGAAAACCGACACAAGATTCGCAATCCGCGCCGACTGGCGGCGCAGCCTGCAGCACGCGCGCGGGCGCGCAGACCGCAAGCATCTTCGAGAACACCGGGAGTCGCTCGCCGCGAAATTGGCCGTCAGGACCGGCCGAGCGAAATCCGATTCCCCCTCGGCCGGAATTCGCTCTAATAGCCAAGCGATTCAACAGCCAGACGATTCGCCTCCCCCGCCTGCGGCAGCAGGCAGGGTCCTGCAGTCAATCTCAACGCTCTTGCAGGTGACGCATGCTGACCGAAGCGGCCCTCTCCCGAAGGCTCGTGTTTGGCGCGGGCGTGATCCTTACCCTGCTGCTGATCTGGCAGCTCGTAGACCTGCTGCTCCTGGTTTTTGCCTCTGTCCTGGTCGCCATTTTCTTCCGCAGCTTCGCCGACACCATCGCCAGGCTGACGCGACTGTCCCACGGGCTGGCGCTGACCATCGCGATCATTCTTGTTGCGATATTTTTCGTTTTGATTTCAACGCTGTTCGGCACGACCATCCACCAGAATGTAAGCACGCTGATCGATCAACTTCCGACCGCCTGGCGCGAGATACGGGGACGAATCGGAGAGGTGCGCTGGCTGGTGGACGCCCTCGACCGCGCCGGCGAGGCGATGCTGACAGGCAACGTGATGAGCCGCATCGGCGGAGCGCTCGGGACGGTAATGGGAGCGGTGACGAACGTTTTCCTGGTGCTGTTCGCCGGGCTCTATATCGCCGCCCAGCCCAAGCTCTACCGCGACGGCTTCCTCAAGCTGGTCCCGCCGCAGGACCGTCCCCGCATCGACGCAACCCTCGTGCGGTGCGGCGTGTTTCTGCGCAACTGGCTGCTGGGGCAGCTCATCGCGATGATCGTGGTCGGCACGCTCACCGGGGTTGGCCTGCAGCTGCTCCAGGTCCCCTCCGCGCTGGCGCTGGGCCTGTTCGCCGGGCTGGCGGAGTTCATCCCGATTCTGGGGCCGATCGCCGCCGCCATCCCCGCCCTCATCATCGCGTTTTCGCAGGACTCGCGGCTCGCGCTCTGGGTGCTGGTGATGTTCGTGATCATTCAACAGCTTGAAGGGAATGTGCTGCAGCCCATCATCCAGCGCAGAATGGTCGCCCTGCCGCCCGCCGTCACGCTGTTCGCCGTGATCGCCTTCGCCATCCTGTTC
This sequence comes from Bradyrhizobiaceae bacterium, assembly GCA_016793685.1. Lineage (GTDB taxonomy): Bacteria > Pseudomonadota > Alphaproteobacteria > Rhizobiales > Xanthobacteraceae > Rhodoplanes. The sequence goes on along the minus strand of JAEULX010000149.1, from coordinate 5,012 downwards.
GGCGCGATGGGCGCGCTGCTCGCCGCACCGCTTGCCGTGGTCACGCTCGTCCTGGTGCAGGACCTGTACGTGAAGCCGATCGAAGAAAATGCGGCATCCGTCATCGGCGAGCAGGGCTGAACTAGTTTAGCAGCCGCAACGTCAATCGACATTCTCGGCGTCGCGGAACATGACCTTGTGGCGGGTCTTGGCGACCCACTCGTCGATCTCGGCTTCCGTCATGTAATGGGCCGGGTCGAACCGGTTCCAGTTCGTGATTCCGGCGAGGTCCTTCTTCCAGCGCTTGTAGGGCGGCTTCGCCGGGCGGCCGAAGCACATGATGTCGAGCACCGACAGCTCCTCGGGGATGCCGAGCAGCGGCTTCATCGCCTCCTGCGCCGCCTGCTGCCCGATGGCGGTGACCCACCACACGCCATAGCCCAGCGCCGCCGCGGCGAGATGCGCGGACATGGTGGCGGCGGCGACGCTCTGGAGCAGGATCCGCTCGGCGTTTTCCTTGTACATCCGGTCGAGATCGGAGCCGTCGTTGAGCACCGGGAACGCGCGGACCCAGCGAAAATCGCTGGCGATCACGATCATCCCCGGGGCGGTCGCGAGCCCCCGGTAGTCGGGCGTCGGGAACTTCATCTTCAGGCGGGCGCGGTGGACCTGCTCCTCGCGGAAGTACTCCATGATCTTCGTCTTCACGCCCTGGTCGGTGATGACGATGAAATGCCAGGGCTGCGCGTTCGCCCCGGAGGGCGCGTGGCGCGCGGCCTCGAGGATCATGGCGTAGTGCTCGTGCGGAATGACCTGCGCCGGATCGAAGGCGCGCGACGTCATCCGGCTGCGGATCACGTCCATCAGTGCATCATACCGGTCCCCGCCCGCTTCGACCGCCACGGACGCTGCAGCTTCGCTCATCTCGTCACCCTCCCATTGTCGGGTACATTGCGCGCAGCATCGCTCTCCGCTCCGTTCGCGGCGGCCGGCGCGCCGGGCCGTTGAAGGAGTTCGGGCGAGCCGCGCGAATTGCGCAACACCATGCAGGCCGCGCCCCTGGAGGAGAGATCGGCGCACAGGCGGTTCGCCTCCGCGCGCGAGTCGACCCCGACGCGCACCTGATAGAAGCCGTCGGTTCCCCGGCTGCGCAGGAGCGTGCGGATGATCATCGGGTCGCGGTTCTCCAGGAAGCCGCGGAACTGGCGCTCGATTCGCGCGTAGGCCGCGAGCACGCGTGCACGGGAAAAGCCCGCGCTGAGCTGCACGCCCCAGGGCCGCAGCGTTCCTTCGCGCACGCGCCGCTCCAGTTCGCCGATGAAGAAGCTCGGCTGCTCCTTCAGCAGCGCGGCGAGCTGGCGGCACGAGGTCGGCTTGGCGATCACGTCTTTTCTGCCTTCGCGTCCCAACGCCGCCCATTCGTCGACCGTGCGCCCGGTGATGACGGAAACATAATGGCGTGTTTCGCCCGGCATGCCGCCGCGCCCGGCGAGATAGCTGCGCACCCGCCCCGGCCCGGCGTTATAGGCGGCGGCGGCAAGCCCGAGATTGCCGAACTCGCCGCGCAGCTCGCTCAGAAACTCGGCCGCCTTGGGCAGCGCCGCCACCGGATTGAAGGGGTCGAGCAGGCCGCGTTCGTCGGCGGTGTAGGGCATGAATTGCGCGATCCCCTGCGCGCGATGCCCGCTGCGGGTGACCGGCCCGACCGCATCTGGCCGAAACCGGCTTTCCTGCCAGATGACGCGCGCGAAGAATTCGAGGGGCAGGCCGTTCGCCTCCGCCGCCGACTCGAGAATCATGCAGATCGATTCCATCGACTCGCTGAGCCTGGACGTCTCCGGGTTCGCTCTCGGCTTCGGCGTGGGGACCGCGCCATCGCCCTTGGCACTGGCCCCGCTATCGGCCGGCTGCCCGGCCGGCGCGTTGTTGGCGGCGGGCGCTCCTGCGGCGGGAGCTCCTGCGGCGGGAGCTCCTGCGGTGGGTGATCCCGCATTGGGAGCTGGGGGCGCTGGAGGGGCCGGGTCCGCGCGACCGCTCCGCCCGGCCGACAGGACGACGCAGGCGACGGCGAAAAGTACCGGCAGTATGCCGCGCATGAACCTTTCAACCCCGAATCGAACGCCTGGTTCCGCCCACGGCGGCCCGCTGCGAACAGGTGGTCCTTCACCGTAACGGCACAACGACGATCACGGGTCTCGTTCCGCGCAGGCGCGGCCAGGCCGTCCTGCCAAGCCTAACCGCCGAGCAGGAGTTCGGCCAGCACCAGGCACCCGGTTCCGGCCGCCACGCCGACCAGAACCGACTGGCGCGCGAGGAAAAACGCCGCCATGCCCGCAGCGGCGGCCGAGAACCTGAGCCAAAGCGGAACGCCGGCAAGGGCGCCGGGGGCAAACACGACGATCTTTGCAACCACCCCCGCCAGGATCGCGACGGCGACCGCCCGCACCCACACGACCACTTCCGACGCCTCGTCGAGCCCCCGCGACAGCATGATGCCGAGCCAGCGCCAAGCCTCGTGCGGCAGAAAGCACACGACGAGGAGGATGAAATAGGGAGCGAGCTCGCGCCACGTCATCGCATGCCCTTCCGGAACCAGTAGACGAGATAGGCCGCGGTGCCGCCGAGCAGCCCGGTCCACAAGAGGTCGAGCCCGACCTTGTAGTAGGCGAGCAAGGGGCCGAGCACGAGCCCGGCGATGAAGGCGAGACGGTCGGACAGCATCCGGCTGTTGCGAGTCACCGACGTCATGAACGACATCGGCGTCAGGAACAGGAGCGCGGCGACGAGCGCCTTGGGCAGGACGGCGGCGAGGTAATGGCCGAGGATCGTCGCGACGACCGACGTCGCGGTGAAACTCGTGCCGATGCCGTTGGCGAAGGCGACCCGCTCGGGCCGCGGGCGGGTCGGCGCGAGGCGGAGCGTCTCGATCCACATGCTCACGGCGGTGAAATGCGCAGCCAGGATCAACCCCGCCGGCCGCGTCTTTTCGCTGCGGATGACGGGAACAACGGAGACGACCATCGGCAGCAGGCGCACCGCGCTCAGGCTGACCGCAATCGCCACCTCGAGCGGCGCCGCGCCCGCGCCGAGCGCGGTGATCATGATCACCTGCGCCGGCGCGGCCCAGATGAAAAGCGTGGACAGCACCACCCAGGTCGCCGAGAAGCCGAGGTCATGGGCAAGCGTGCCGATGCTGACGAAGGTGCCGATCAGCACAAGCTGAAAGACCGAGGTAAACCCCGCCTTCAGGCCACCGAGAAATCCGTCCAACGGTCTGGCAGAACCGGGCTCGATCTTTGTCTGCGGCGCCATGCCCGCTCTGTCCCACAGCGCGGTTGAAGGCGCAATTGCCATGGCGGCGCGAGGCGCGAGCACGCAATCAAAAGGCCGGGGGTTGCCCCGGCCTTTTCCGCGAAACGAAAAGCGGCGCGCCGCGATTACGCCTTGACGAGCGGCACCTTCGGCACCGACCCGCGTCCCGAGGACGGTGGCCCGCCCTCGCCTTTCGGACCGGGCGGCTGCTTGCCGCGGCGCGAACCGCCGCCGCCACGCCTGCGCTTGACCTTGCTCCGCGGCGGCTGCGGCAGCTTCTCCGGTTTCGGCGTGACCGGTCCGTCGAGGAACTCGAAGCCGAGCTTGTCCTCGCCGGCCTCGTCCTTGACGACGATGACGCGCACGTGGCCGCCGTCCTTGAGCTTGCCGAACAGCACTTCGTCGGCCAGCGGCTTCTTGATGAATTCCTGGATCACCCGCGCCATCGGCCGGGCGCCCATCTGCTGATCGTAGCCGCGCACGATCAGCCACCTGCTCGCCTCGTCCGACAGCTCGATGGTCACGTCGCGGTCGGCGAGCTGCGCCTCGAGCTGCAGCACGAACTTCTCCACCACCTTGGCGATGATGTCCTCGCTGAGATGGTTGAAAGTGACGATGGCGTCGAGACGGTTGCGGAATTCCGGCGCGAACAGCCGGTTGATCGCCTCGACATCGTCGCCCTCGCGCTTGACGCGATGGAAGCCATAGGCGGATTTCGCGAGATCGGCGGCGCCCGCATTGGTCGTCATGATCAGGATGACGTTGCGGAAATCGACCTGCTTGCCGTTGTGATCGGTCAGCTTGCCGTGGTCCATGATCTGCAGGAGCACGTTGTAGAGATCGGGATGCGCCTTCTCGACGTCGTCCAGCAGCAGCACGCTGTGCGGATGCTGGTCGATCGAGTCGGTCAGGAGGCCGCCCTGGTCGAAGCCGACATAGCCGGGAGGCGCGCCGATCAACCGCGAGACCGTGTGGCGCTCCATGTATTCCGACATGTCGAAGCGGATGAGCTCGACCCCGAGCGTCACCGCGAGCTGCTTCGCCACCTCGGTCTTGCCGACGCCGGTCGGACCCGAGAAGAGGTAGCAGCCGATCGGCTTCTCCGGCTCGCGCAACCCCGCGCGCGCAAGCTTGATCGCGGCGGCAAGCGCCTCGATCGGCTTGTCCTGGCCATACACCACGCGCTTGAGATTTTCGTCGAGATTGGCGAGCACGACTGCGTCGTCCTTCGACACGGTCTTCGGCGGAATGCGCGCCATGGTGGCGATCGTGGTTTCGATCTCCTTGAGGCCGATCGTCTTCTTGCGCCGGTGCTCGGGCAGCAGCATCTGCGCCGCTCCCGACTCGTCGATCACGTCGATCGCCTTGTCCGGCAGCTTGCGGTCGTGGATGTAGCGCGCCGACAATTCGACCGCGGCCTTGATCGCCTCGTTGGTGTATTTGAGCTTGTGGTAGTCCTCGAAATAAGGCTTCAGGCCTTTGAGGATTTCGATGGAGTCGGCCACCGTCGGTTCGTTCACGTCGATCTTCTGGAAGCGGCGAACGAGGGCGCGGTCCTTTTCGAAATACTGGCGGTATTCCTTGTAGGTGGTCGAGCCGATGCAGCGGAAGGTGCCGGCCGCGAGCGCGGGCTTGAGCAGATTCGAGGCGTCCATCGCACCGCCGGATGTCGCACCGGCGCCGATCACCGTATGGATCTCGTCGATGAACATGATCGCGTT
>JAEULX010000103.1 GCA_016793685.1 Bradyrhizobiaceae bacterium | reverse complement strand
ATCGCTGCAGGATCCGCTCGCCGAACTGATCCTGGCCGGCCGCATCAAGGACGGCGAAGCGGTCCACGTGACCGCCACCAAGAAAGGCCTCGCCTTCAACGGCGAGGTCGCCCAGGCCGAGGCGGCGTAACCGGGGCCGCGGGTTCCTGCGACCGGGAAACAGGACCCATCGAGGACGAATTGGCGCGAATTCCGGTCTGTTATTGGAACGGAATTCGCTTCAACGCCTGCCACGGATCTGCGTAGCGGCGGAATATCGTTGGATCCGCAACCTTCCGCTCGGCCTATGAATAGGCCGAGCCATTTTGCGTGCGAAAAGCGCGGATTACTTCGTCTTGCCGGGAACCACGGCCTGCGCGACGCGGGCGGGCGGATGCGAGGTCATGCCGTCGATGCGGTCGCGTTCGCGCTCGAAGTTCGCGTAGACCGGCCCCTCAAGGGCGCGTCCGCGCGGCAATTTCACCCGCATCGGATCGACGAAGCGGCCATTGACGATGATCTCGTAGTGGACATGCGAGCCGGTCGAGAGGCCGGTCGAGCCGACGAACCCGATCACCTGCCCCTGGCGCACGCGCGCGCCTTCGGTCGAGCCCCGCGCATACGCGGTGAGATGGCCGTAGGCGGTCTCGTAACCGTTGGCGTGCTTGACGCGGATATATTTGCCGTAGCCCGATTCCCAGCCCACCTTCTCGATCGTGCCATTGCCCGAGGCAAAGACCGGCGTTCCCATCGGGGCGGACCAGTCGACGCCGGTGTGCATCTTGGTGTAGCCGAGGATCGGGTGCTTGCGCGTGCCGAAGCCCGAGCGCATCAGCCCGTCGGACACCGGCTTGCGCACGAGGAACTTCTTCGCGCTCTTCCCGGCGTCATCGTAGTAGTCGACGAGCCCGTCGTCGGCCGTCTGGAAGCGATAGAACCGCTTGACTTCGCCGCCGACGCTCAACCCGGCAAACAGAACGTCCTGCCTTCCGCTCGTGGTTTCAGCCTCGCCGGAATAGATCACCTCAAACGCGTCGCCCGCCTGCGCCCTCCGCTGGAAATCGACGTCGTAGGAGTAGATCCTGATCAGGTCGTCGATCACCGGCCGCGGGATATTGTTGCGCAGCGCGGTTTCGTAGATGCTCTGGTAGAGCCGCACGCCGCTTCCGTCGTCGTTCTCGTCGTCCTCTGCTTCGGCGATCTGGGTCTCGGCGCTCTGCACATCGACCGAAACGTATTTGCCGAGATCGGAGAGCGCGACGACCGCCTCGGTTCCGGCGTCGCCCGCCAGGATCACGCGCGCCGGCGCCATGCGATTGTCGCCGGGCACCGGGGTAAGCAGAACGCGGAGCTTCTGTCCGTCCCGCAGGCCGCCGTCGCGCCCGCGCGCGCCGAGCAGACCCGCGATCGCCTTGATCTCGTCCTGCGTCGCGCCGATGTCCCGCAGGATCGCGCGCACCGAGTCGCCCTTCTTGGCGATGACGGTCCGCTCGTTGGCGCTGGCGCCGCCGCCGGTCGCTTCTTTCGCGGTCTTGGGAACAAGGGTCACGTTTTCAGGAATGATGCGCGCCTCGAACCCGACATAGGGGTCGAGGTCGCCCTCGGCCGCATAGGCCAGCCGGATCGGGCCAGGGCCGGCGAAATCCGCGGATGCATATTGCGCCGAGGCGGCGCCGGTCCAGTTCGCCGCTTCGCGCACCCGCGCCATGATCTCGTCCTGCGGGATGACAACCGCCATTCTCACGCGCGGCAGCACGCTGCCGAGATCGCGGGTGACAAAGGAGACGGCGGCATCCGGCGCAGCTTTCGGCCCGTCCTGGCTCGCCGCCGCGTTGGCGGCCGGGTCGGCCAGGAGCTTTTGCGGATTGAACGGGGGAAGGTTCGCCGAGATCTCGGTCACCGAGAGCGACAGGTTGGCCGAAACCCGAACATAGGGGCGCACGCGGACCAGTTCGCGATCGCCCACGCGGCTGGTCGTCGATATCCGGATCGTCTTGCGGGCGGCGACGTTCTCGCTCGGGGCAGGAAGCCGGTCGGCCTTGCGGGGCCCCCGATCGGCCTGGCCGAGCGTGCCGCGCAGGCTCGCCTCGTAAATCTCAGGGCTTGCCGCGAAGTTTGCCTCGCCGTCGAGCGCCGCGAAAACGGCGCCCCCCCTCAGGGCGGCGCCGCACAGGCCGGTCAAGATCGTGGCGCTGAACCATTGGACCGAGATGCGGCGGTGATCGAACTCGCCCGTCTCGCCATCAACCGAAAGCGGCGGCTCGTTCCCGAGTTCCGGGATCGGCGATGCGTGTCCCGGCTCGAACGAACTCTGCGTCCTGCAGTGACTCACAATCCCCGTTCCCCCATGCCGAACGATCCGGCCGGATCGCTCCACCACCCCCAAGCTCAGTCTCGCAACATCACGCGCTGCAGGCGCATTTCCGGGCCCGTGCGCGGTCGCGTTGCGGCAAGCTAATCTGGATGGCACCCCCTGTCCCGGGTTGCTACAAGGGCCCGGCAATGTGGCGGTAGTACGGCCCTAGGCCTTGAAAATAGTGAGGATATTTGCATATGCGGCCGCTTGTGGCCGTCCTGCAATAGTCCCCCCTGCGCACCGTGCGCATGCCGTCGTATCAGGCCGGACGGCCGGTTTTCCCCGGCGCGAGATTTTCGGTGCGAAATCGGGTTGACAACGGAGGGCGAGGGGGCATATAAGCGGGGTCACGGTGCGCCGCCGCCTCGGTGCGATGGCGTGCCTCTGAAGCTTCCTCAACGATGTTTCGGTGGAAAGTGCACCCGAAATCAATCGGGGGCGGAAGGTTCAGTCGCCTATTTATATAGGTTGGGGGACATCGTTCCCCGGGCTCTTTGACAAGTGAATCGGAAGAAAGAGAAACGTGGACGGCGGAGTCCTTGCGGGCCGCTTTCGCGAAGGAGAAATTCTTCGAGTGGGCGGCCGGACGAGACTTCGGCGGTACACGTTTCAGGTCAACACGATGGTCGACCGGGCGAGCAATCGTTCGGACGATCGGAGTGGGACCTCGTCATACGTGAGTGACCAGCCGGGAAAAGTTCTCATCCAACCTGAGAGTTTGATCCTGGCTCAGAGCGAACGCTGGCGGCAGGCCTAACACATGCAAGTCGAACGGGCGTAGCAATACGTCAGTGGCAGACGGGTGAGTAACACGTGGGAACGTGCCCTTCGGTTCGGAACAACCCAGGGAAACTTGGGCTAATACCGGATACGTCCGCAAGGAGAAAGATTTATCGCCGAAGGATCGGCCCGCGTCTGATTAGCTTGTTGGTGAGGTAACGGCTCACCAAGGCGACGATCAGTAGCTGGTCTGAGAGGATGATCAGCCACACTGGGACTGAGACACGGCCCAGACTCCTACGGGAGGCAGCAGTGGGGAATATTGGACAATGGGCGCAAGCCTGATC
>JAEULX010000101.1 GCA_016793685.1 Bradyrhizobiaceae bacterium | reverse complement strand
CGTGCGCCGTGTCGTTTCCGCCACCGATCGGCTTGGTCAGCTGCGCTTGAAGGCCTTGGCGAGCGCGTCGGCGCCGCGCGCGAGCAAGCCGGCGTCCGACCCGACCGCGACGAAGGTGAAGCCCCAGTCGATATAGCGCCGCGCCGCTTCGTGGTCGCGGGTGAGAATGCCCGCGGGCTTGCCGACGGCCCGCAGCCGCTTGGCCGCCCCCTCGATCGCTTTCTGTACGTCCGGGTGATTGGAGTCGCCGGTATGGCCGAGGGAGGCGGCGAGGTCCGAGGGGCCGATGAAAACCCCGTCGACGCCGTCGACGGCGGCGATCGCCTCGATCTGGTTGAGCGCCTCCTGCGTTTCCGCCTGCACCAGCACGCAAACCCGGGAGTTCGCCTGCTGCAAATAATCGGCGATGCGGCCGTAACGGCTGGCGCGGACGCCGGCGGCGCTGCCGCGAATGCCGTCCGGCGCATAGCGGGTCGCCGCAACCGCGCGCCGTGCCTCCTCGGCGCTCTGCACCCACGGGATCAGCAGCGTATGCACGCCGAGATCCATGACACGTTTGATGAGCACGGCATCGTTCCAGGCCGGCCGCACGATCGGCGTCGCCGAACTGCGGCTCATCGCCTGGAGCTGGGGGAGGAGACCGGCGACCTCGTTGGGAGCGTGCTCGGTGTCGAGCAGGATCCAGTCGAAGCCGGCATCCGCAAGGATGTCGGCGACGATATTGCTGGCGAGCGCGCTCCACAGCCCGATCTGCAGGCGTCCGGCGGCGATGGCTTCCTTGAAGGCGTTGTTCGGCAGATTCATAGAAACAAGGCTCCGCGGGAACGGCGGATCAACCGATCCTCGCGAAGCACCCGTACCCCCTCTGTGCTGCGGCAATGACGAACGTCGGCGGGCGGGCCGCCGACTAGGCGCTCGCCTTGACGCGGACCTTGGTCGCGATCGGCCCGGTATCGCCGACACCCTCGACATAATAGACGTCATCGCCGCGCGAAAGCGAATCGAAGTTGCCCGCGAGCACGCTGTTGCGATGGAAATAGAGGAGCGTGCCCTCCGACGTCGCCAGGAACCCGAAGTCCTGTTCCGGCTGCAATTCGGCGACCTGTCCAAGGCGCTGGTTCGGCGTGTCGTGCAGCGGCTGCTTGGTGCGTCCGTGGCGCTGGTTCTTCAGCTCGACCAGCTGGCGCTCGGCGATGCGGAAGGCCTCGTTGATGGCCTTCTGCAGGTCGGGACGCTGAAACTTGCGCTGCAGATACTCCGGCTCGTGACTGACAACGATGTCAGCGCGCCCGGGAATGCCGATCTCGATGTGAACGACCGGCGGAATCGACGTGCCATTCGGCTTGGCGCGCTTGTCGACGCGCACGCGGCAGGACGCCATGCGGTCGAATATCCGTTCAAGCTCGGCAATGCGCGTACGGATGTGCTGCTCCGCCCATTCCATTGGCTCCATATTGTGAAAGGCGATTTCGATCGGTCCTTGCATGCGCCCACTCCGGCAAATGAACACAACAAAACATAAGCCTATGCACTCTTGAATCGAATTTCCAGAACAACCGCGCCAGTTTAACGCAAGCAAGTTTCAGGGCGGGTGGCCGTCTTTCGCAGTTGCGAAGACGGCGGACAAAAAAGACCACCGGGCGTGGCCCGATGGTCTTCCCATTAGCCCAACGCGCGCTGCGTCAGACGATGACGCGTTGGCGCTGCGGCTGTTGCGCCTCGGCCTCGTCCTTGGCGCCTTCCGGGACGCCGGAGGCCGGCAACTGGAGCACCGTGGCGTGTTGGCCTTCGCACAGCCGGGTCAGCAGCACCACCTGGCCGCTCGGGAACTCGAGCGCATCGTGGTGTTCGTAGGGGTTGTCCATGTTGATCTGCCGGAACCGGGCGACGCGCTCGCGAAGCTTGCGGGTCGGGAAGAAGCCGAGCGCATGATCGCATTCGACATCCCGCTCGAATGCGAGCTCGGTGCCGGGCAGGATGCAGACTGCGACATTCGGCTCGCCCACCTCGGCGAAGCCGCGCGTGATCGAATTGTTGAACTTCGTCGTTATCAGCGAGTCACCCACTTTCGCGGCACGCGTAGCCACATGCTGTAAGCTGTAGTCACACATTTGTTTGTTCTCCTCTCGCGATGGGCAGACGGGACGGCACGATGGCTCACGATCCCGCGTTTGAACCCGACCGACCCTCGCGAAAACTCTGTGCCAGCGATGTCGGTGCGGTCCGTAGGGTGCTCCGGCCTGAGTGGTCGCCTGGAGCCGCCTATGAATCGAATTCGGCAGATGCGAACTCCGTTCCCTTGCAAAAAAAAAATCGGAACCTTGCCACAGGTTAATGAAGTTACTTTTTGCAAACCTATTCAGCGCACTCGCGCGGATAAGCGAAACAACGACATCAAAATGTCATCAGGAATTCCATGTCGCATCGATGTTTTTTCCGATCGCGGCAGTCGCGCGGTCAGCATCGGCGTTCGCCGCCGGCGGCAATGCAGCAAAACTTCGCGGCGCAACAGCGCATCTGCAGCATTGTGACGCGTGCGCCTGCGCCATCTTTTGTGCTTGTTCCTGCCGCATGAACGTATCATGCTTTGTGCATTGCTCCTCGGACCATCGCATTTCAATTGAACAGAGCGCGCCGGTTTGATGCTTTCCGGCGGTGCTGCCCGGCGGTTCTCGGCGTTGCCGAAATACAGTTCGCAACTGCGTTAGCGGAGCGAAACCAGCACGCGGGCGCCGCGTTGGACACAAGCATCTGCAATGAACGCCGGACTGGCATGACTGCGGATCTCGTCAGGAGTCGCAAATTCGACCGCAAGCCGTATGAGGCGCTGTGGCGGCATCTGGCGAGCTTTGCCCCGTTGTCCGATCAGGAAATGTCGATCATCCGCCAGACCAGCGCCGCGGCATCCGATGTGGCGGCGGGCGTCGAGCTTTATGTCGAGGGGCAGGCGTTGAGCAAGCCGGCGGCGCTCTTGTCCGGCTGGGCATGCCGGCTGCGGGTGCTCGCCGACGGCCGGCGTCAGATTTTCGATTTCCTGTTGCCGGGGGATACGTTCGGCCATTGCACCGCACTCAGTACGGTGGCCTCGACGTCGGCGCTGACGCTGACGCCGGCGCGCATCGCCAGCGTCGGCTGCCTGTTCGAAATGTCCGGCGAGCCGAAGCGCTTTCCCGGACTGGCGCGCGCCTGGGCGGCGGCGCAGGCGCGCCAGGACGCGTTTCTTCTCAATCACGTGGTGCGGCTTGGCCGCCAGACCGCATATGAGCGCGTCGCCCATCTTCTGGTCGAACTGAGCCATCGTCTCGATGAGATCGGATTCGAGGTCGGCGCCTTCGTGCCGATGCCGCTCACCCAGGAAATGATGGCGGATGCGCTCGGGTTGAGCGTGGTCCATGTCAATCGCACGCTGAAACAGTTGCGGCGCGAACGCCTGATCGAAATGCGCGCCGCCTCGATGCGCGTGATCAAGCCCGAGGCGCTCGCCGCCATCGCCGATTTCCGCTGGCCGCAGGCGGCGCGCTCCTCCTAGCCCCGAGCCAAGGACAAGCCGGTGTTCCGCGCAGCGGCCAGCCTGTCGCGGGGGTGCTTGCGCACTCCCGGTCAAGCCCTCTACCATCCCGCGACTTTTAGGGAGAGACCGCTGATGACTTTGAAGCACTACGCCGGCATGAGCCGGCGCCATCTCTTGGGCGGAGCCGCCGCCGCGACTGCAATTCTCGCTGCGCCGGCGATCGTGCGCGCCCAGGCCAAGGCGATCAAGATCGCGGTGCTGCTGCCGCGCTCCGGCTATCTCGCGGCCGCCGGCCAGGCCTGTTATCGCGGCGCCGTGATCGCGCCCAAGGTGCTCTCCGAGTACGGCTATGCGGTCGAACTCATGAACATCGATTTTGAGTCCAACGTCGACCTCGCGCGCACCCAGACGGAGCGCGCGATCGCCGACGGTGCGCAGTGCGTCGTCGGCGCTTTCGAGTCGGGGGCGACGCTGGCGATGGCGCAGGTGTGCGAGCAGCGCCAGGTGCCGTTGGTGATCAACATTGCGGCGGCGCCGCAGATCACCGAGCAGGGGTACAAATACCTCGTGCGCAATTTCCAGACCGGTCCGCAACTGGTCATCAACGGCTTGCGGCTCATCAAAGAGCTCATGGCCGCGACGAAGGTCGATTTCACCAAAGCGGTCTTTCTGCACGCCAACGATACGTTCGGCACGGCGCAGCGCGGAGCGATGGACAAGCTGTTCCCCGCCGCGCAGATGCCGTTTGAACTCGCGGAGTCGATCGCCTACGACCCGAAGGCCCAGGACCTCGCGGTCGAGGTCACCCGGATCCGCGCGATCAATCCCGACCTCGTGCTGGTGGTGTCGCGCTCGGCCGACGCGATCAAGCTCGTGCGCGACATGGTGCGGCAGCGGTTCGAGCCGAAGGCGATCATCTCGCCCGGTTCGCCCGGCCTGTACGACGAGGAGTTTTTCCAGGCGCTTGGTCCGCTCTCCGACTATGCGATCTACAATCTGCCGTGGGCGAATCCGAAGTCGAAAATGACGACGGCGCTGGCGGCGGCCTTCAAGGAGGCTCACCCGAAAAATCGCTTCGAGGTCGACTGCTTCAATGTCGGCTTTACCTTCGAGGCGCTGCTCATCGCGGCCGATGGGTTCAAGCGTGCGGGAACCGGCAATGGTCCCGAGCTGATGGCGGCGATTCGGGCGACCGACATTCCTGAGCACGTCATGATCGGCGGCCCGATCAAATTCGACGACAAGGGCCAGAACAACAATATCGGCTCCGCGGTCGTCCAGAACCGCAATCGCACCCCGACGGTGGTGCTGCCGGAAGCGGTGGCGACCATGACGCCGGTTCTTCCCATGCCGCCGTGGCAGGGGCGAAGCTGACGCTTTTCGGCGGGCAAGGCCGTCGTCGCGGCAGAAAACACAACCGCACGGGGGCGATCGGAACCCATTCCGGTCCAACCGGGACGGCGATCGCATGTGCGAGCGCAAAGCTGTCGATGCGCCGCCCACAACCATAACGGCTGTCCGCGGTCGCGCGGTCGCAAGGTTTCGTGCGGTCGCAAGGCCGCGCCGGGCCGTGGCCGGCTGTGTGGTCCCGCGGGCGGAGGTTGCGCGGTCGCGCCGATCTGGGGTAACCCGTTCGCATCCTTGTCACACGGCGGCGGGGGCGTTCCGCCCGCCCCGGTGACCTCCCCAAGCATGCGCGAATGTGGTCGATCTATCTCAACGTCGTCACCCAGGGCGTTCTGACCGGGCTCGTCTACGGGCTGATGGCGCTCGGGCTGTCGGTGATTTTCGGGGTGGTGCGGGTCGTCAACTTCGCGCATGGCGAATTCGCGGTGATCGCGATGTACGCGGCCTTCATCCTGTTCAAGGCCTACGGGCTTGACCCGCTGATCGCCGCGGCCCCCATCGCGCTCGCCTTCTTCGCCGTGGGGTTTGTGCTGCAGATGGTGCTGATCAACTCGTTCGTCAGCCGGCCCGAGCATGAGCAGTTCATTCTCCTCGTCGGGCTCGCCATCATCATCACGAATGCGTTGCTGATGATCTTCGGGCCCGACGCGCAGCCGACGAACCTGCCTTACGCGTTCGACAGCTACCTTGTCGGGCCGCTGATCATCGACAAGGTGCGGGTGTATGCGGCGACCGCCGCGGTCGCGGTGTCCGCCGCGCTGTTCGCCTTCTTCCGCCGCACCCGCACCGGCGCGGCGATCCGCGCCTGCGCCGACAATCTCATCGGCGCCGCCGTGGTCGGCCTCAACGTGAAGCGGCTCTATGCGCTGACCTTCGGTCTCGGGCTCGCCTGCGTCGGGGCGGCCGGCGGCTTGATGGTGACGATCGCCGACGCGACGCCCAGCCTCGGACCCGCCTATACGCTGCTGGCCTTCACCATCGTCATCATCGGCGGGCTCGGCTCGATGTCGGGCGCCCTGGTCGGCGGCGTGTTGATCGGCGTCTCGGAGGCGCTCGCCGGGTTCGTCATCGCTCCGTCGATGAAGAGCATGTTCTCCTTTGCCCTGCTGATCGCCGTGCTGGTGCTGCGGCCGCAAGGCCTGATGGGAAAGAAGAAGGCATGAGGGCGCTCTGGGGCGCAATGACGCCGCGCGGCAAGGCGCTGCTCGCCATCCTTGTGGTCGCGCTCCTTTTGGCGCCCTTGGCGGTGAACCGCTATCTGCTGTCGGTCCTGACCCTGATCCTCTATTTCGTCTATGTCGGGCAGGCGTGGAACCTGATGATGGGCTATGCCGGGCAGCTGTCGCTCGGGCACGCCCTTTATGTCGGGCTCGGCGGCTATGTTTCGGCGGCGCTATGGGTGCATTTCGGGATCGGCCCGTGGCTCGGCGTGTTTCCGGCGGTGGCGGTCGGGGCGGCTTTCGGGGCGGCGATCGGATGGCTCGGCTTCCGCTTTGGCATCGAGGGCGTGTATTTCGCTCTGCTCACCATCGCGTTTGCCGAATTCACGCGGATCGGCTTCGACCACATTTCCTTCACCGGCGGGGCGGGCGGATTGTTCATTCCCTATGAGGAAAAGCGCCTCGGCGAATGGTGGAACCTGCGCGGCGGCCAGCCTTTCTTCTATTATGTCGCGTTCCTGATGGCGGCCGCCGGCGTGGTGATCGCCGCGCTGTTGTCGCGCGCCCGCATCGGCTTCCAGTGGCTCGCGGTCCGCGAGGACGAGATCGCGGCGCGCGCGCTCGGCATCAACACGTTTCGCGCCAAGATGAAGGCGGTGCTGGTCTCCTCGGGCATGACCGCGGTCGGCGGAGTGTTCTATGCGTTCTACAATAACAGCCTGTTCCCCGCGCAGGTGTTCGATATCGGGCGTTCGATCGAACTCATTCTCGCGCCGATCGTCGGCGGGCTCGGCACGATCTTCGGCCCGGTGATCGGCGCGTTCATCCTCACGCCGCTGGGCGAAATCCTGATCACGGCGATCGACCGGATCGGCATCAACGCGCCCGGCGTCAAGGCGGTGTTCTATGGCCTCTTGCTGATGATCATCATCTCGGTGGTTCCCAATGGCGTGTGGCCGTGGATCGTGCAGCGTTTCGCGCTGGTGAAGCGCCAGCCGTGACGCAGCTCCTCTCGGTCGTCGACATCAGCAAACGCTTCCGCGGCCTCGTCGCGGTCGACAAGGCGAGCTTTGCGCTCGACGAAGGCGACATATTCGCGGTGATCGGTCCCAACGGGGCCGGCAAGACGACGCTGTTCAACATGATCGCGGGCATGCTCGCGCCCGACGAAGGGACGATCACCTTCTGCGGCCAGCGCATCGACGGCATGCCGGCCGACGCCGTATGCCGGCTCGGCATCGGCCGCACCTTCCAGATCGTGCGGCCATTCCCTTCGCTCTCGGTCGAGGACAACGTCACCATCGGCGCGCTCCTGCATCGCTCCGATGTCGGCGCGGCGCGCAGCTATGCGCGGGACGTGCTCGCCAAACTCGACCTGTTCGACAAGCGCGCGGTCACCGCGTCCGCGCTCACGCTGCCGAACCGCAAGCGGCTCGAGGTCGCGCGCGCGCTCGCAACCGATCCCAAGCTGCTCCTGCTCGACGAGGTGATGGCGGGTCTCGTGCCGACCGAGACCGACCGCATGGTGGAGATTCTGCGCGGCCTCAATCGCGACATGGGCGTGACCATTCTGCTCATCGAGCACGTGATGCGCGCGGTCATGGCGCTTGCCGGGAAGGTGCTCGTGCTCCATCACGGCGCGGCGATCGCGCAGGGACCGCCGCAGGAAGTCGTGCGCGATCCGCGGGTGATCAAATCCTATCTCGGCGCCGAGGTCGCTCTCTGATGCTGTCCGTACGCGATCTCGATGTCTTCTTCGGCGACGCCCAGGCGTTGTCCGGCGTATCCTTCGACGTCGCTGCCGGCGGCATCGTGGCGATCGTCGGCGCGAACGGCGCCGGCAAGACGTCGCTGATCCGCACCATTGCCGGCATGCATCGGCCCGCGCAGGGCAGCATCCTGTTCAATGACGTGGACATCGCCGGCTGGCCGAGCCACCGCGTATGCAATCTCGGCATCGGCCAGGTGGCCGAGGGCCGCCAGATCTTCCCGACGCTCACCGTCGGCGAAAACCTCGAGATGGGCGCGATGCTGCCGCGCGCGCGGAGAAAGCGCGCGGCCCAGCTCGATCGCGTCTTCGCCATGTTTCCCATTCTGAAGGAGCGGCTGCGCCAGACCGCGGGCACGCTGTCCGGCGGCGAGCAGCAGATGCTCGCCATCGGCCGCTGCCTGATGGGCGCGCCCGATCTCGTGATGTTCGACGAACCCTCGCTCGGGCTCGCGCCCGCGATCGTGCAGGACGTGCTGCGCACCATCCGCGAGCTCAACCGCGAGGGCCTTACCTGCGTGCTGGTTGAGCAGAACGTCGCGCTCTCGCTCAAGCTCGCCGACCGCGCCTATGTGCTGGAGAACGGACGGGTGACGCTCTCCGGCCCCGGCGCCGAGCTGTTGGCGGACGACCGGGTCCGGCAGGCCTATCTCGGAATGTGAGGGGAGTATCTGAGCAGAATGAATTACGCAGCGTCGACGATTCATCTGCCCTTATCACCCGTGGAAGCGGGCGATCCGGGGTCCGGCGTTCGTTGAAAACGAACGCGCGCTATTCCGGCTACGCTATGCCGGACTGCCGTCCTTGATTGCGCCTTTGATCATTTCACGCAGTTCGGCTGAATCCTGATGTTTATGGACGGCCACCGCATGTTGAACGGCGGCTTCCAGCAATTCGGCCTCGGTGTCTGCGCTGATCGCAATCGTGCAGTTCATTTCGCTTGGAAATGCCCTGCAGTCGATGAATTTGCGGCCCATTGTTTCCTCCTATCTGCCGCAAGTTTACTCGACCAGGTGAGGCTCAGCCTTCACATGATCTCGATCCATCTGCGTTAAGCCGAGCTGGGTTTCCGATGTAATGCCAGTCGCGCCTCATGCCGGCGGGCCGATGGTGACGGAAATTGTGCCGACGCCCTCGATCTCGCCATCGAGGCGGTCGCCGGCGACCACGGGGCCGACGCCGGCGGGCGTGCCCGTCATGATGATGTCGCCG
>JAEULX010000080.1 GCA_016793685.1 Bradyrhizobiaceae bacterium | reverse complement strand
GCGGAAATCATTCTCGAAGTCGGCTATGGGCCGCGCCGGATGCTAGAGAATGCGCTGAACAAGTCATAGTTCGAGGTGCCCCATACTGATTTCGCATCGGCCACTTCCACTTCCAGTCGATGGCAGTTAGTTTGCCGCCGTGTCCGCTCGGACACGGCATTTCCATCGACAACAAGAAGGCAAAATGTGCATGGCCCGACGGAAATCGGACGACAGCGTTTCTCGGATCGTCTCGGGCCGGCACGACGATCCATTCTCGTTTCTCGGCATGCACCGGAGCGCAAAAGGAACGCTGGTCGTCCGGACGTTCCAGCCGGGCGCTCGCCGTGTGCACGTCACCCGCGCCGCGACCTCCGAGATTGTCTCGGAACTCATGCGCGTTCACCCCGCGGGCGTTTTCGAAGGCGAGATCGAGTCGCCGGGCGGCGCGTTTCCATACCGGCTGTTGATCGACTATAGCGATTCCGAGCGGTCCATCGACGATCCCTACCGCTTTCCTCCGATCCTGGGCGAGTTCGACGTCCACCTGATCGCCGAAGGGCGGCACCTGCGTCTCGATGAAAAACTCGGCGCACATCCGATGACGATCGATGGAGTAACCGGCATCGGTTTCGCCGTGTGGGCGCCGAACGCCGCGCGCGTCAGCATCGTCGGCGACTTCAACGAATGGGACGGGCGGCGGCATCCCATGCGTTTCCGCGGGGAGTGCGGCGTCTGGGAGATTTTCATGCCCGGCATCGCGGCCGGCGCGCTCTACAAGTACGAAATCCTTGCCCAGAACGGCGAGTTGATGGCGCTCAAGACCGATCCGTTCGCTTTCTTTTGCGAGCAGGCGCCGGGAACGGCCGGGATCGTATATGACCTCGGATATTATCGATGGGATGACGCCGCGTGGATGGCGAACCGCGGCGGCGCGATCGGCACCGATGCCCCGGTTTCCATTTATGAGGTGCATCTCGGATCCTGGCGGCGCAGTGTCGAGGAGGGCCGCCGATATCTGACCTATGCCGAACTCGCCGAGACGCTGATCCCCTATGTCAAGGACATGGGCTTCACGCATATCGAGGTGATGCCGGTTTCGGAGCATCCATTCGACGGCTCTTGGGGCTACCAGCCGCTGGGCCTGTTCGCGCCGACCAGCCGTTTCGGACGGCCGGACGAGTTCCGCAATTTCGTCGATCGCTGTCATCAGGCCGGCATCGGCGTGATCAACGACTGGGTGCCGGGCCATTTCCCGAAGGACCCCCAGGGTCTCGGCTGGTTCGATGGGACGCACCTGTACGAGCACGCGGATCCCCGGCAGGGCAGCCACATGGACTGGGGCACGCTGATCTACAACTACGGCCGCAACGAAGTCGCTGACTACCTGCTCAACAACGCCCTGTTCTGGCTCGATGAGTATCACCTCGACGGGCTGAGGGTCGATGCTGTCGCCTCGATGCTTTATCTCGATTACAGCCGCGCAGCGGGTGAATGGATCCCCAACGAATTTGGCGGAAACGAAAACCTGGAAGCGATCGCGTTTCTGCGGCGCGTCAACGAACACCTCTACAAGCAATTTCCCAGCATCGCGACGATCGCGGAGGAGTCCACCTCCTGGCCGATGGTTTCACGGCCCGTTTACCTCGGCGGCCTCGGCTTCGGCTACAAATGGAACATGGGCTGGATGCACGACACGCTCTCGTACATCCGCCGGGATCCGATCTATCGGAAATACCATCACGACCAACTGACCTTGAGCCCGACATACGCATTCGCCGAGAACTTCGTTCTGCCGATCAGTCATGACGAGGTGGTTCATGGCAAGGGCTCGCTCCTGGCGAAGATGCCGGGCGACCGCTGGCAGAAGTTCGCGAACCTGCGAATGTATTTGGCCTTTATGTTTACCCATCCAGGCAAGAAGCTGCTGTTCATGGGCTGCGAATTCGGCCAGGAGGCCGAATGGAATCACAATGCAAGCCTCGACTGGCATGTGCTCGCCGATCCGCTCCATGCCGGAACGCAGCAGCTCGTGCGCGACTTGAACGCGATGTACCGGCAGGTGCCGGCCTTGCACCAACGCGACTGCGCGCCGTCCGGATTCGAATGGATCGACTGCACGGACTGGGAGAAGAGCATTATCTGTTTTCTCCGCAGAGGGCGCGCGAGCGATGATATCGCGATCGTCGTGTGTAATTTCACCCCGGAAGTTCGCCATGGATACTGCGTGGGCGTTCCGTGGGGCGGCCTTTACCGTGAGCTGTTGAATACCGATGCCGCCGTTTTCGGCGGCAGCAATATCGGCAACGCCGGTGCGATCATGGCGAGCACCACCCCCTGCCACGGCAGGCCCTGTTCTCTGGTCCTTACCGTGCCGCCGCTGGCCACGCTCGTTTTCGTTCCACAACCGCAATGGTAAGGCGCGCAGCGTCCGCGTGGGCGCGCTCGTGGTGAATCAATGCCACAACCACCTCTGCTTGCGGCGATAGCGGCGAGCACGCTGTTGCCGTAGCGCAACACCGCAACAAGTTCAAAGCCGAAGCGCAGGGCAGGGCCGCGGTTTCGCCTCAAATGACGCCGTAAGTTGGCGCCAACGAGGGGGCACGAATGAGCAAGATGACCGACCGGTTGGTACTCGATTTCATCAAGCGACAGTACCACCCGTACGACACGCACGGCGAATTCACCCGTGGCTTTGCGGCTTTCCAAGATGGCAACTGCCGCAACCCAAACGAAGCGGATAGCGTACCGGGACGGGCGTGGGACTGCGGCGTCGCGGCTGCGATGCGTTATTCGAAAGCCGTCGCGGCTTGAGCCTGTGCCACAGCGTTAATCGAATCACCTCCGCCAGCCGAGCAACCGCATCGCGTTAGCCGTCACCAGCACGGTCGCGCCCGTATCGGCGAGGATCGCCGGCCACAGCCCGGTCAATCCAATAATGGTCGTCACCAGGAAAACGGCCTTGAGGCCGAGCGCGATCGTTATGTTCTGGCGGATGTTGGCCATGGCGGCGCGCGACAGCGCGATCATTCTGGCGACGTCCATCACGCGCCCATGCAGCACGGCAGCGTCGGCGGTCTCCAGCGCAACGTCGGTGCCGCCTCCCATCGCGATGCCGACGTCGGCGGCCGCCAGAGCCGGCGCATCGTTGATGCCGTCACCGACCTTGGCGACGAGCCGGCCCTGCTGCTGCAGGTCGCGCACGATGCGCAGCTTGTCCTCCGGCAACAGCCCGCCCCACCCCACGATGCCGAGTTCAGCCGCGATCGCCGCGGCGGCATGGTGATTGTCGCCAGTCAGCATCACGGGCGCGACGCCAGCGCTCGTCAGGGCATCGAGGCCCGCCCGCGCATCCGGCCGCGGCTCGTCGCGCAGCGCGATCAGGCCGGCGACCGCGTCGCCGGCGAGCAGCACCGACACGGTTTTTCCCTGCTGCTCCAACGCGGCGATGCGTTTGCTCGTCTCGTCGCCAAGGTCGACGACTTCGGCCGCCGCCTGCGCTGCGCCGAGGAACAGCGCCTCGCCGCCGAGCCGTCCGGCAACACCCCTGCCCGGCACGACCTTCACATCGACGGCGGGCGGCACCGGAACGCGGTCTGCTTTCGCGCGGTCGAGAATGGCGAGCGCGAGCGGATGGTTCGAGCCGGTCTCGAGCGCCGCCGCCATCGACAGCACCTGCCGCGCGTCGCGTCCGCATCCGATCAGGTCGGTCACCTTCGGCTTGCCTTCGGTAAGCGTGCCGGTCTTGTCGAGCGCCGCGTGGGTGATCCGGCCGAGCGTTTCCAGCACGGCGCCGCCCTTGACCAGGAGGCCATGCCGCGCCCCCGCCGAAAGCGCAGCGGCGATGGCGGCCGGCGTCGAGATCACGAGCGCGCAGGGGCAGCCGATCAGCAGCAGGGCGAGACCCTTGTAGATCCACTCGCTCCAGGCGGCGCCGGTGACGAGGGGCGGCGCCACGACGACAACGGCAGCGACCGCCACCACGGCGGGCGTGTAGTAGCGCGAGAAGCGGTCGATGAAACGCTCGGTCGGCGCTTTGGCGTCCTGCGCCTCTTCCACCAGCCGCACCACGCGCGCAATGGTGTTGTCGGCGGCCGCCGCTGTGGTGCGCACGCGCAGCACCGCGTCCGTGTTGATCGAGCCGGCGAACACCTGCGCGCCCGGGATTTTGCGGACCGGCATGCTCTCGCCGGTGACCGGCGACTCGTCCACGGCGGCATCGCCCTCGACCACGAGTCCATCCGCGGCGATGCGGTCGCCCGGCCGCACCAGGATCACGGCGCCCACTCCGAGGCTTTGAACCGGGACCGCCTCGATGCCGCCGTCGCGCTCGACGAGCGCCGTCTTCGGCACCAGCGCGGCGAGGCCGCGGATGCCCGCGCGAGCCCGCGCCGCCGCCACGCCTTCGAGA
>JAEULX010000268.1 GCA_016793685.1 Bradyrhizobiaceae bacterium | reverse complement strand
GCGTGCAGGGCGTCCTCGACGCGGGCCTTCTTCTCCTTCATCTCGACTTCGGTCGCGGCGCCGACCTTGATCACCGCCACGCCGCCGGCCAGCTTGGCCACGCGCTCCTGCAGCTTCTCGCGGTCGTAGTCGGACGTGGTCTCCTCGATCTGCGCCTTGATCTGGGCGATGCGCGCCTGGATGTCGTCCGGCTTGCCGGCGCCGCTGACGATCGTGGTGTTCTCCTTCTCGATCATCACCTTCTTGGCGCGGCCAAGCATGGCGAGCGTAACGCTTTCGAGCTTGATGCCGAGGTCCTCGCTGACCGCCTGCCCGCCGGTGAGGATCGCGATATCCTGCAGCATCGCCTTGCGGCGATCGCCGAAGCCGGGCGCCTTCACCGCCGCGACCTTGAGGCCGCCGCGCAGCTTGTTGACCACGAGGGTCGCGAGCGCCTCGCCTTCCACGTCCTCGGCGACGATGAGCAGCGGCTTGCCGGTCTGCACCACCGCCTCGAGCAGCGGCAGCAATTCCTGCAGGCCCGAAAGCTTCTTCTCGTTGATGAGGATGTAGGGGTCTTCGAGCTCGACGCGCATCTTGTCGGCGTTGGTGATGAAGTACGGCGAGATGTAGCCGCGGTCGAACTGCATGCCCTCGACCACGTCTAGCTCGGTTTCGAGCGACTTCGCCTCTTCAACGGTGATGACGCCTTCCTGGCCGACCTTTTCCATCGCTTGCGCAAGGAAGTCGCCGATTTCCTTGTCGCCGTTGGCGGAGATGGTCCCAACCTGGGCGATTTCGTCGTTCGAGGTAATTTTCTTCGAGTTCTTCTTGAGATCCTCGATGATCGATTCCACGGCGAGGTCGATGCCGCGCTTGAGGTCCATCGGGTTCATGCCCGCGGCCACCGCCTTGGCGCCTTCTTTCACGATGGCCTGGGCGAGCACGGTCGCGGTGGTGGTGCCGTCGCCGGCGATGTCCGAGGTCTTGCTCGCGACCTCGCGCACCATCTGCGCGCCCATGTTCTCGAACTTGTCCTCGAGCTCGATCTCCTTGGCGACGGTGACGCCGTCCTTGGTGATGCGGGGAGCGCCGAAGCTCTTGTCGAGCACGACGTTGCGGCCCTTGGGGCCGAGCGTCACGCGTACGGCGTTGGCGAGAATATCGACGCCGCGCAACATCCTGTCGCGCGCTTCCGTCGAGAATTTTACGTCTTTGGCAGCCATTTCTGTTTTGCTCCGCTTATCGCCTCATTGCGAAGCGGCGATAGGCGCCGTCTCCGCGATCCAGGGCGATGATGATGATGTTTTTCTGAGTTCGGTCTTGCAGGAGCGCTCTGCCGGCGCTCTTGGGACGACGAACCCGGGTGCGATTACGCGGCCTTCTTCTTGGTTTCCACGCCGGTCAGCACCCCCATGATGTCGCTTTCCTTCATGATGAGGTAGTCGACGCCGTCGAGCTTGACCTCCGTGCCCGACCACTTGCCGAACAGGACACGGTCGCCGACCTGAACGTCGATCGGGATGAGCTTGCCGCTCTCGTCGCGCCCGCCGGGCCCGACAGAGATGACTTCGCCCTGTTGCGGCTTCTCTTTCGCCGAGTCCGGGATGATGATGCCGCCTGCGGTCTTCTCCTCGGCCTCAATGCGCTTGACGACGACGCGGTCGTGAAGCGGACGGAATTGCATGCTGTCCTCCTGACGTTGCAAAAAATGATGTGTGTGTGCTTCGATCCTAGGCGAGCACAGACCTCGCTGGTCCGCTCGCCTGCCACATGGGTCGAAGAAAAATGCCGTTCAAGGGGACGGCGGTAAAAATTTGGCACTCCCCTCGATCGACTGCCAACACGTCTTTAGCACCGTTTATCCCGAAGTGCCAAGTGGCTGCCTGCGCCGAGCCGCCGCCCCTGGCCGGGTGCGGTCGGTTGCCGCATTCGAACCCACGGGCCCGCTCGGCGCCGGACGGAGCGCGGGCCCACGGACGCCAACCGCGCAAAATAAACGCTGTCAAATGCGGTCCGGGGGGCCGCGGCGGAGGGGGTGGACTTCTTTCCGCCGGTTGTTAGCAGCGTCGGCTCGATGCTGCTAACGTACTGAAATTAAACAGTTTGTTTACCCTTTGCGCTTGCAATGCCTATTCCGCGTAAGGCACGCTATCCCCGTCAGCGCAGGAGGGCAGCATGGTCTCGCATGATTTCTCCCGGCAGCTTCGTGGCTACGGACTGACAACGGCGCACATCTTCTATCGGCGCCCGGATCATCCTTGGCTTCTGCAAAGCTACGTCTGGCAGGAATACGACCTGTGCCCGCACTTTCCGCAGCTCAACCGGTTTCTCGGTTTCTGGCGGGAAAAACTGGAGGGCGCGTTACATTCGGTGACCGTGGCCCACTCCCGGCTGATCAAGCCGGCCGAGATAAAGTCCGTCGACGGCGTTTTCCAGCTGCATTGAGCGGCAAACGAGCGCCGCTGCTCGCGGCGGCCGCGCCGACCGAACTGTCGTCGGCGCGGCGGCGGTCTTTCGGGTCCACCGCGACCTGACGCGGTGGACCTTCCGGCCAATCGACGCATGGCGCGGGCGCGCGTGGCGCTCCGACGTAATCTCCTCGGCCTGATCCGAAGGCGGGCCGCCGCGCATCGTTGCATTGCGCCGGCAAAACGCTTCGACCATCGCATTTTCTGCGGCGAAGCGGTTCGCACTTCACCTGAAATGCTCTAATTTCCAACCGGCGCGTGTTCGCCAAGCCGGACTCGCTGCGAGGCGGCTGCGCGTCCCATGGAAGCGGAATTCGTTCCGGCGGAACGGATTCGCTCCCGTCGTCTTGAGTGATCGCCGTTTTTAGCATGATCCTCTCCGGGAGGTTTCAGCGAGCAGAGCATTTTCCGACGACGCATGCCCGCGGACTTGATCCGGGGGTGGGAACCGGTTCGCCGCAGAAAATGCGACCGCTCAAGGATAGCTAGAGCTAATTCCTGCTCAAATGGATCGGAGTTCGCTTTAGGGATCATGCTGCAGCCGAGAGGGCCCATGACCCGGATTCGTTTCGATTTTGGATTGCTTTCGCTTGACGCCGCCTTGCTCGAGACGCCGACCGCCGAGGCGATCACCGCAGCGTTGCCGATCACGTCGTCCGTCCTGACCTGGGGCGAGGAGGTCTATTTCGAGATCCCGGTCCGCACGGAGCGGGAGGCGGATGCACGCGCAATCGTCACACCCGGCGAGATTGCCTATTGGCCGGACGGGCCGGCAATCGCGATCGGGTTCGGCCGCACACCGGCATCAAAGAGCGGCGAAACGCGCCTCGCCTCCCCCTGCAATGTTTTTGCGCGCGCGACGAGCGACGTGAAAGCGCTGGCGAACATCAAGGCCGGGACCAAGGTCGTGGTCACGCGTCTCGATTGATCCCTGCTCCCATTTCATCTTGCGGTGTCGAGATCGAATTTCTCGAAATTGCGTTGTCCGCAGCGGTCGGTGCCGACGGCAAAGCGCGTCTCGATGACGGCTCCATTCCGGATGAAGAACGCATAGTGGAGCGGGCGCAGATCGGATTTGAGCTTTACGCAGACGAGCCACGCCGAGCCGCCGGTGTGGTCGATCCAGCGCGGGTCGGAAATCTCCAGATCGTGGAGATCGCCTTGCTGCTTGAAGGTCTTGAGCGAAGCTGCGATCAGCTTGCGGTAAGGCGGCAACGGCTCCGGCGCGACCTCGGAGACTTGCTCGAAAGCGCCGTCCAACGACGGACTGCCCAGCCCACCACAGTCGATCAATGACGCGGCAGCCATCAGGGCGGCAAACACCCGCACGCGTCCGCCATGTCTCGCGGCATTCAATGAAAAATAAGAAAATATCGCACGCACGTCGGCCTCTCGACTCCGCGTTTGGAGTTCGAGAATCTAGGATACTTCGCCCTTGAGTCCTTTCTTGGGCTTTTGCGCAACTGCTCGTGACAAAGGATCAGCCGCGCATCAGCACCGCCACATGGACGGCAACGGAGCGCGCAAGGCCCTGCAGGTCGTAGCCGCCCTCGAGCAACGATACGACGCGGCCGTTGGCGCTTTCGTCGGCGATCTCCATGAGTTGGCGCGTCACCCAGGCATAATCTCCTTCGAGGAGATTGATGTTGGCGAGCGGGTCGCGCAAATGGGCGTCGAAGCCGGCTGAAATCACCACCAGGTCGGGGCGGAAATCGCGCAGCCTCGGCAAAATCCGGGTTCCGAACGCCTCCTGGAATTCGTCGCCGCCATCGCCGGAGCGCAGCGGCGCATTAACGATGTTGTCGTGCTCGCCCCGCTCCGACACGGCGCCGGTGCCGGGATACAACGGCATTTCGTGCGTTGAGCAATACATCACGGTCGGATCGGACCAGAAAATCTCCTGCGTGCCGTTGCCGTGATGCACGTCGAAGTCGATGACGGCGACCCGTTCCGCGCCATACTGGTTCTGCGCGTGGCGCGCCGCGATCGCCGCGTTGTTGAAAAAGCAGAACCCCATGGGCGAAGCGGTCTCGGCATGGTGGCCGGGCGGGCGCATGGCGCAGAAGGCGTTCGTCACCTTGCCGGTCATGACCTCGTCGACCGCCATCATCGCACCGCCGGCCGAACGCAGGGCCGCTTCGAACGTGCCGGGCGACATGGATGTATCGGCGTCGAGCCGCACCAACCCCTCGCGCGGGCTCGCCTCCTGGATCGCCTCGATATAGTCCATCGGATGGCAGAGCGCGATCCGATGGAACGGAGCGAGCGGCGCCTGGTCGCGCGCAAGCGTCTGGAAAGACTCATGTTCGAGCGCACGCTCGATGGCGCGCAGCCGGTCGGGACGTTCGGGATGGCCGAGCGGCGGAATATGCTCGAGGCCGGCGGGATGGGTGATGTAAAGAGTCGTCATCATACGCTGTCTATTTTCTGTGACATTACGGCAAGCCGGCGGGCGGGACTACTGGAATCCGCGCAGGGCTCGTCTTCGGAGAGAAGCGGACAGCCCGGAAACAATCCTACTCCGTGCTGACCCGTACCCCCTTCGGGGGCGGCGGATCATCCGGCACAAAGAAGTCCGGTTGCAGCGGCGCTGCCGGGTCGACCCGGTATTGCTCGAAATCGGTCACGCCCTCCCCTGCCAGGAAGCTATCATCAATCAGGAAATGACCGGTGAAGCTGCGCGCAGGTTTTAGGAAAATTCGGCGGGAGGCTTCCGCCAGGATGTCGGGCGTGCGGGAGCGGCGCATCATCTCCTTGCCGCCGAGCAGGTTTTCGACTGCCGCCGTTGCGATGGTGGTGCGCGGCCATAGGGCGTTCACCGCGATCCCTTGCCCGCGCAGCTCTCCCGCAAGCCCGAGCGCGACGAGACTCATCCCGAACTTCGCGATCGAATAGGCGGTATGCGGAGCGAACCACTTCTCCCGCATGTCGAGGGGCGGCGCAATCATCAGGATATGCGGGTTGTCGGCTCGCGCGAGATGCGGGACCGCGTATTTCGATACCATGAACGTCCCGCGCGCATTGATCTGGTGCATCAGATCGAAGCGGCGCATGTCGGTGTCGGCGACCGGTGTGAGGCTGATCGCGCTCGCATTGTTCACGACGATGTCGAGGCCGCCAAACCGTTCGACGCATTTGTCGATGGCGGCCTTGACCTGAGCCTCCTCGCGCACGTCGCAGGCAACGGGCAACGCCCGGCCGCCCGCCGCCTCGATCTGCTCCGCCGCCGTGTAGATCGTCCCGGCGAGCTTCGGGTGCGGCGATTCCGTCTTGGCCGCGATGGCGATGTTCGCGCCGTCGCGCGCCGCGCGCAACGCGATCGCGAGCCCGATCCCGCGCGAGGCGCCGGTGATGAATAAGGTCCGGCCCGCAAGCCCGGCGGGCGCAATCATGCCGCGAGCACGGCGTCGGCGGCGGCGACGCTCTCCGCGCCGTCCACGATCGCGCGTTCCAGCGCGGGCGCTTCCACGGCCAGCGTCTCGGCGAAGAAACGCGCAAGCGCGACACGGCCGGCGGCGCCGGCGCTGGCTCCGTTGCCCAGCCGCCGCGCGGCAAGCGCTTCCTCGGCGAGCATGCAACCCCCACTCGCGAGGGCGAACAGCCGCAGATAGGGCGTCGCGCCGGCAAGCGCCATGGTGGGCTGGTCTCTCAACTTGGCGGCGAGCCAGGCGCTCGCGCGCTCCAGGCTTCCGGCCGCCTCGTCGAGACGGACGCCGGCCGCGCCGAACGCGGGATCGTTGGAGCCGCACACGGCGGCGACGGTGCGCCGCAGCTCGGCGAGAAAGGCCGCAAGCGCCTCCCCGCCCGCCATCGGCAGCTTGCGGGTGACGAGATCGATCGCCTGGATGCCGTTGGTCCCCTCGTAGATCTGCGCCACGCGCGCGTCCCGGTAGAATTGAGCGACGCCGGTTTCCTCGATGAATCCCATGCCGCCATGCACCTGGATGCCGAGGGACGCGACTTCGCTGCCGACCTCGGTGGAAAACGCCTTGGCGACGGGGGTGAGCAGCGCCGCGCGCGCATTCGCCGCCTGGCGCGCCGCCGCATCGCGCGCAACGCGCGCCTTGTCGATCGCCATCGCGGTCGAATAGCAGATCGCGCGCGCAGCATTGGTGAGGGCGCGCATGCAGAGCAGCATCCGCTTCACGTCGGGATGCTCGACGATGGGCGCCGCGTCGTGCCCGGGCTGGCCGACGGCGTGTCCCTGCCGCCGCTCGCGCGCATAGGCGAGCGCATGCTGGGTGGCGGTCTCGCCGATCGCAACGCCCTCGAGGCCGATGGCCAGCCGCGCCCGGTTCATCATGGTGAACATGCAGGCGATGCCGTTGTTCTCTTCGCCGACGAGGTAGCCAACCGCGCCGCCCTTGTCGCCGAACACCATGGTGCAGGTGGGCGACGCATGAATGCCGAGCTTGTGTTCGATCGACTGCGCGCGCACGTCGTTGCGTTCGCCGAGCGAGCCGTCGGGCTTCACCAGGACCTTCGGCACGATGAACACCGACAGGCCCTTCGTGCCGGGCGGCGCGTCGGGCAGGCGCGCGAGCACCACGTGGATGATGTTGTCGGTGAGGTCGTGCTCGCCGAAGGTGATGAAGATCTTCTCGCCGGTGAGGCGGTAGGTGCCGTCGTCGGCGCGGACCGCCTTGGTGCGCAGCGCACCGACATCCGAGCCCGCCTGCGGCTCGGTGAGGTGCATGGTGCCCATCCACTCGCCCGACACGAGCTTGGGCAGATAGGTCGCCTGCAATTGCGGCGAGGCGTGCTCGGCGATCAGCTCGGTCGCGGACATGGTGAGCAGCGGGCCGAGCCCGAAGGCCATCGACGCCCCGCTCCAGATCTCGATCAGTGCCGCATTGAGGGCGTAGGGCAGCCCCTGCCCGCCCCATTCGGTGGGCGCCGCCAACCCGTTCCATCCGGCCGCAGCCCAATCGCGATAGGCCTCTTTCCAGCCCGGCGGCATGGTGACGACGCCGTCCTTGAACGGCGTGCCGTGGGTGTCGCCGACCCGATTGAGGGGCGCGATGACGCCGTTGGCGAATTTGCCCGCCTCCTCGGCGATCGCCGCGACCAGATCGTCGCCGAGGTCGCCGAACAGGCCATCGCGGCGCGCCGCCTCGAGCCCTGCAACATGATTGAGCGTGAAAAGAATATCGGCGATCGGGGCAGTGTAAGGCATGAACCCTCGCTCGGAAAAACTGGCGGTCCCCACGGCGGGCGAGCGCAAACGGCACGGCAGGCTTCACCTCTACACCCTGCGCGCGGGGATTTCACCCCCACCGCATGTCTGCGGTGTGACCGGCCGGCCCGATCCGCATGCGACGTGGCTGCCGGTTTCGGGGGGCTTCGGGCGCGGCTGAACTGGCCCACAAACATTCGGCATGAACCGGGCTTGGCCGCGCCCGGACTTGACTCCGGGGCCGTGCGCCCGCAAGCGGTCCACCCTGAGGCGGGACCGGCTCCGATCGAACCGGCGGGGCAAGCGTTGATCGTTGCCGGCGGCCCACGTATGGTCCCGGCGGCTGCGGCGCTTCGATTCCGGCTCCCGCGTGGACGATGGGATGCCGCAGCCGAGCAAGGTGCAGCCGGCAGCCGCCAGGCGCGGCGTCGAGCGGCCGAGGTGGGGCGTAGCCAAGTGGTAAGGCAGCGGATTTTGATTCCGCCATTCCCAGGTTCGAATCCTGGCGCCCCAGCCAACCAGAATGATCGGCCAAATTTCTCCCCTGCCGGACCTCTGACCGCGACGTGAACTTCGCCATTTCCGCAATAAATCCAAACGGTTCGCGCAAGGTTGTATTTAGCTCTCCGTTCGCCCAAGTGGAGTTCGAAACAACGAAATTCAGGAGCCGCCGTTTCTCGGTCGGGGACTCGTTGTCAAACAGGCGGCGGGCATTCCGGGCCATTTCGAGGATGCTGACGCCTTCCTCAAGGTAGTGCTGGTCGGCGGCTTGGTGACGGTGAATATCCCGCAGGCACTTGTCCTGCTGCTTGCGCCAATCGGCTGAGAGCCGCTCGAACATGCCGGGGTCTACCTTGCCGTCGAGCTTGTCGACGTA
>JAEULX010000258.1 GCA_016793685.1 Bradyrhizobiaceae bacterium | reverse complement strand
TGAACGCGCGGCCGCCGCACGCGTGCGCCGCCGACGTGAAGCTGCCCCAATCCGCGGTTAGGGACCTGGGGTTTGACGGAGAGCCGGCAACTCATTGCGAATGAAGCGCTCCCCTTGCCCCCTCGTCGCGCCGACGGCGCTTGCCTTGGCCTGTGCGCTTGCGCTTGACCCGGCGGGCGGCGCGCTTGCGCAGGCTGAGCGGCCGAACGCGCAGCAGGGCGCGTCGCAGCTCGATGTGCTCAAGGAGCGCGACAAGGAACTCGAATCGGTCCGCGCGGAGCAAAAGCGCGCCACCGAAACGGAAAAGAAGCTGCGGAGCGAGATCGACCGCCTCGGCGAAGACCGCCGCAAGCTCAATCAGACCATGATCGAGACCGCCGCGCGCATCCGCACCGCCGAGCAGGACATCACGGCGATCGAAAGCCGGCTCGACCTGCTCGACAATACCGAGCGGGGGATCAACGGCTCGCTCGAAGGGCGCCGCGAAGTCATCGCGCAGATTCTGGCCGCGCTCCAGCGGATCGGCCGCCATCCGCCGCCGGCGCTGCTGGTGCGGCCGGAAGATGTGCTGCAGTCGCTGCGCACCGCGATTCTCCTGGGCGCCGTGCTGCCCGAATTGCGAAAAGAGGCCGATGTGCTGGCTGCCGATCTCGCCGACCTTGTCCGCGTCCGCAGTGAGGCGGCGGCCGAACGCACGCGGCGCGCGACCGATCTTGCCACCCTCTCCGAGCAGCGGACGCGAATGAGCCTGCTCATCGAAGAGCGTCAGCGACGGCTCGCCGAGGTGGAAACCGAGCTGTCGGCGTCCCGCCGCCGCGCCATGCAACTGTCGCTTCAGGTCGATAATCTCAAGGATTTGATCGCGCGGCTCGAAGCCAATCTCGATTCCTCCGAGCGCGCCGCACGCACCGGCGAAGAGGTGCGCCAGCCTGACGGGCGCTCGAATCTTGCCGCACTGAAGGATCCGGGCCGGCTGTCGCCGGCGATGGCGTTCGCGTCCGCCAAGGGCATGTTACCTCTGCCGGTCAACGGCACGCGCACGCGCGAGTTCGGCGCCTCCGACAGTTTCGGCGGCACTTACAAGGGGATGTCGATAACGGCTCGCCCCGCTGCGCAGGTCACCGCGCCGTGCGACGGGTGGGTCGTCTATGCCGCGCCGTACCGCTCCTATGGCCAACTCTTGATCCTCAATGCGGGCGGCGGCTATCATGTCCTGCTGGCGGGCATGGATAAAATATCGGTCGACCTCGGTCAGTTCGTGCTGACCGGTGAGCCGGTTGGCGTGATGGGCAGCGGCGAGGAGCGGCTGGCGGGCTTTGGAACTGGCGGTTCTCGGCCGGTTCTATATATCGAGTTCCGGAAAGACGGGTTGCCCGTCGATCCCTCACCCTGGTGGGCGACTAACAACAGCGAGAAGGTCCGCGGATGATGCGTAAGACTTCTTTGATGCTCCTCGGAGCCTTGGCCGGCGCCGCGGTCACCGTGATCGCCATCCAGCCGCCCGCCATGTTGACGGGCGCTCTTGCCAAGTCTGCGCCCGCCGATGCCACCTATCGGCAGCTCAACCTGTTCGGCGACATTTTCGAGCGGGTCCGCTCGCACTACGTCGAAAAGCCCGAGGATTCCAAACTGGTCGAAGCGGCGATCAATGGGATGCTCAACGGGCTCGACCCGCACTCGAGCTACATGGATCCGAAGAGCTTCCGCGACATGCAGGTGCAGACACGCGGCGAGTTCGGCGGCCTCGGCATCGAGGTCACGATGGAGGATGGGCTCGTCAAGGTTGTGGCGCCGATCGACGATACGCCGGCGGCGAAGGCCGGCATCCGCGCCAACGACCTGATCACGCATCTCGACGACGAAGCCGTGCAGGGCATGACCCTCAATCAGGCGGTCGAGAAGATGCGCGGCCCCGTCAACACCAAGATCAAGCTGCGCATCATGCGCAAGGGCGCCGACAAGCCGATCGACGTGGCGATCACGCGCGACGTCATTCGCGTGCGGTCGGTGCGCTCGCGCATCGAAGGCAACGACGTCGGCTACATCCGCATCACGCAGTTCAACGAGCAGACCACCGATGGCCTGAAAAAGGCGCTGAGCGACATCGCTTCGCAAATTCCGGCGGACAAGCTGCGCGGCTATGTCATCGATCTGCGCAACAATCCGGGCGGCCTGCTCGATCAGGCGATTTCCGTCTCCGATACCTTCCTCGACCGTGGCGAGATCGTTTCGACCCGCGGCCGCGATCCGGAGGAGACGCAGCGGTTCAACGCGCGGCCCGGCGACCTGACCAAGGGCAAGCCGGTCATCGTGCTGATCAACGGCGGCTCGGCGTCGGCGTCCGAGATCGTCGCCGGCGCGCTGCAGGACCACAAGCGGGCGACGCTGGTCGGCACGCGCACCTTCGGCAAGGGCTCGGTGCAGACCATCATTCCGCTGGGATCGGGCAATGGCGCATTGCGGCTCACCACGGCGCGCTACTACACGCCGGCGGGCCGTTCGATCCAGGCAAAGGGCATCGTGCCCGACATCGAAACCCTCCAGGAGGTCCCGGACGAGGTCAAGGCGCGCTCGTCGGAGATGCGGGGCGAGTCGTCGCTGCGCGGCCATCTCAAGGCCGATGGCGAGGAGCAGGGCGGATCGCAGTCCTATGTTCCGCCGGAAGCCAAGGACGACAAGGCGCTCAACATGGCGGTCGATCTCTTGCGCGGCACGCAGACCAATCCGGCGTTCCCGCCGAGCGGCAAGGCGGCCAATCTGCCGCCGCAGCAGCAGTAATCACTTCCGGCACGCCAAATCGGGCGCGCCGGAAACCCCTATGCCTCTTGGCCCTGTCCGGCGCGCGCCGGGCAGGGCCAAGCGATTCCGGTCCGATCGAATCGGAATTTGCTGTTGTCTTCCTTGGGTGGTCGCCTTCTCTGCGGCGAGCCGGTTCCCGCCCGGATCACGTCCGGGGGCATGCTTCGCCGCCAAACGCTCCGATCAGCGATAGGCCCAGTGGCAGCTCTTCTGCGGCGTGACCACGGTGCCGGCGAGACGATGCTCGATCGCGTACCAGCCGACGCACTCGCGCACGAGCCGGCGCGAGGGGGTCACGGTGATCCGCGCGGGCGCGCGAGGCCGCACCGCCCGGTAATCGTCCGGCTGCGACTGAGCCTGGGCCGGCCCAAAGGCCGGCATGCCGGCTGTTCCGATCGCCAGCGCAATCGCCCATCCCCATGTCGCAAATCGCATCGCGTGCCCTCCTGCCGACCCTCCGGCACGGTCGCTTATCGGGGCCGTTGCGTCAATGCGGACCTTCGCGTCGCGCTGCGCGCGGACCTCGGGTCGCGGGCCCGCCCGGCAGCCGTTGCGCAAACCGATGCAAGCGCGAGCCTTCGTTCCGTTCGCAAGGCGTTGCAGCCGGCGCTTGGCCACGGCCCGCGGGTTCCCTAAATCATCGTCATGCCGAACACGCCCCCCGCCGATCCGCTCGCCTGGCGTCCGCTGAAAGCGCCTTCGCTGGACGAAATGGAAGTGGTCGCCGCCGAGATTTACCGGCGGCTGCCGGCTAAATTCCGCGCCATGTGCGAGGGCCTGGTGATCCAGGTCGACGACTTCCCCACCGACGAAGTGCTCGACCTGTTGGGGATCGAGAGCGAGTTCGACCTGCTCGGATTTTTCCAGGGCGTCGGCCTGCCGTTCCGCTCCGAGAGCGCGGCTGTCCAGATGCCGAACATGATCTGGCTGTACCGCCGGCCGATCCTCGACTATTGGGCCGAGCACGACGAGACGCTCGGCGCCGTCATCGCGCACGTCCTGGTGCACGAGATCGGACACCATTTCGGCCTCTCCGACGAAGACATGGAGGGGATCGAGGCGCAGTCGGATGAGGACGACGGGAACTGAGGGGGCAACGGGGGATGGCGAGCGAGGAAGC
Organism: Bradyrhizobiaceae bacterium; assembly: GCA_016793685.1. GTDB lineage: Bacteria > Pseudomonadota > Alphaproteobacteria > Rhizobiales > Xanthobacteraceae > Rhodoplanes. The sequence continues at coordinate 1,130 of JAEULX010000258.1, read as the reverse complement.
GAAGCGCTTCTGGGCGGCGATGCGCGACCAGCCGAAGGACGAGAATCCTTCGGTCGAACAGCGGCGGCAGGGCGACGAATACGCCGAAGTGCTGTCGAGCGAGCCGGCCGGGGTCGCCTTCGCGCCGGCGCCTGCGGTCAACGGCCTGTGGGCGGAGCCGCCGGCGGCGCGGCCGGGTGCGGCCATTCTCTATTTCTACGGCGGAGGTTATGTGCTCGGCGCGCCGATATCCCGGCGTAAGACGGCGGGGCATATCGCACGCGCAGCGCAGGCGCGCGCGCTGGTGCCGACCTACCGGCTCGCCCCCGAGCATCCGTTTCCGGCGGCGATCGACGATGCCGTTGCGGCCTATCAATGGCTGCTCGCGCAGGGCGCGGAGCCCTCGCGCGTGGTGCTCGCAGGGGATTCGGCAGGCGGCGGACTTGCGCTGGCGACCGCGCTCGCCTTGCGCGACCGCGGTCTCGCGCGGCCGGGCGGCGTGGTCACGATATCGCTGTGGGGCGATATGACGTGCAGCGGGGAGACGATGGAAAGCCGCGCGCACACGGACATCTGCTGCAGCCGGGACGGCCTGTTCGAACTCGCAGGCATGTACCTTGCGGGCGCCGACCCGCGCAATCCGCTGGCCTCGCCGGTGTTCGCCGACTTTTCCGCTCTCCCGCCGCTCCTGTGCATCGTGGGCGGAGAGGAACGGTTGATCGATGACTCGGTGCGGGCGGTGCGCGCGGCGGGCATCGCCGGAACGGACGCAACCCTGTTCGTTGCGGCCGGAATGCAGCATGTCTTTCCCATCTGGGCCGGCGCGTTTCCAGAGTCCGACGCGACCATCCGCCTGATCGGCGACTGGATCAGAACGCGCTGCGGTTGAAACTCCTGGTCGCCCAGGGGCACGGCGCGCGCCGACCGTTGCCGGCGTGGGTTGGTCATCTTCCATTTTTCCGAGCAAGGTCCCATGTTCTATTGGTCTGTATCGTACTCCGCACGCGAACGAATGGAGCATCTCATGCCTGCATTCCGCCTGCTCGCCGCGGCGCTTTTGCTTGCCGCTCCGTTGCTGCTCGAGCCGCTGCCGGCGTTCGCGCACCATGGCTGGAGTTCCTACGACGCCGAAAAGCCGATGACGGTCGAAG
>JAEULX010000248.1 GCA_016793685.1 Bradyrhizobiaceae bacterium | reverse complement strand
GCATCCATTGATGCAGGCTGCCGAGGTTCGCGTAGCCGCCCTGGGCGAAGGCGCGCAGCAGGTTCAACGTTGCCGCCGATTGCCGATAGGCTTGCAGCTGACGGCGCGGATCAGGCCGTCGCGCTTCGGGGTCGAACGCGTTGTCGTTGATGATGTCGCCGCGATAGCTCGGAAGCTCGACGCCGTCGCGCTTTTCCGTCGACGACGAGCGCGGCTTGGCGAACTGACCGCCGATGCGCCCGACCTTTATGACGGGCGATGCCGCCGCATAGGTCAGCACCACGGCCATCTGCAGGAAGACGCGGAAGAAGTCGCGAATGTTGTTGGCGCCGTGTTCGGCGAAGCTTTCCGCGCAGTCGCCGCCCTGGAGCAGGAACGCCTCGCCCTTGGCGACCCGCGCGAGCGCCTTTTTCAGGTTGCGCGCTTCGCCGGCGAAAACGAGCGGCGGGAAAGTCGAAAGCTGTTTCTCCACGGCGGCGAGCGCCTGCGGGTCGGGATACTCCGGCACCTGCACGACGGGTTTCGTGCGCCAACTGTCGGGCGTCCAACGCTCGGCCATGATGAAACTCCGATTCTTATTTCCGATCGCAAAGCCCGCACCGGCGCGGACAGCCAACGCTTATACACGAGAGTAGTTTGGTCAAACCAGGGCGATCAACCCTCGGCCCGCCTATTCCGCCGCCTCGCGGCGCAACTGTTCGGCCGGCTGGCGCATCGTCACCAGTTCCTCCGCCGCCGTCGGATGCACCGCCATGGTGGCGTCGAAGTCGGCTTTGGTCGCTCCCATCTTGATCGCGATTCCGACCAGCTGAATCATTTCGGCAGCGCCTTCGCCGAGGATGTGACAGCCGACGATGCGGTCGCTTGCGGCGTCCACCAGGAGCTTGAAGAACATCGTGGTGTCGCGCCCCGCCACCGTCGCCTTCATCGGCCGGAACATGGTCTTGTACACGTCGAGCTTGGCGTATTGCGCCGCAGCCTGCGCCTGCGTCAGCCCGATCGTGCCGATTTCGGGCTCGCTGAAGACGGCCGTCGGCACATTGGTATGGTCGACCTTGGTCGGCTTGCCGCCGAACACGGTGTCGGCGAACGCATGTCCTTCGCGGATCGCGACCGGGGTCAGATTGATCCGGTTGGTGACGTCGCCGACGGCATAGATGTGCGGCACCGACGTGCGGGAATATTCGTTGACCGCGATCGCGCCGTTGCCGTCGAGCGCAACGCCCGCCTTGTCCAGTTCGAGCCCGGCGACATTCGGCGGACGGCCGAGCGCAAACATCACCTGGTCGGCGGTGACGGTCAGGCCGCCGGACGAGAGCTGCACGGAGAATTGCTTGCCCATCGGCTCCACCGCAGTCACCGTGCTGCCGGTGATCACATGGACGCCGCGCTTCTCCATCTCCACGCGCACCTGATGGCGCAGGTCGTCGTCGAAGCCGCGCAGGATATTGTCGCCGCGATAAACGAGACTCACCTGCGCGCCGAGCCCGGCGAAGATGCAGGCAAACTCGACGGCGATGTAGCTGCCTCCCTGGATGAGGATGCGGCGGGGAAATTCGCGAAGATAGAAGACCTCGTTCGAAGAAATCACATGCTCGATGCCGGGAATGGGCGGCCCGAGACTGGGCGAGGCCCCGGTGGCGATCAGGATATTCGCCGCCCGCACGCGCTCGCCCGTCGCAACGAGGCGGACCGTGTGCGCGTCTTCGAACACGGCGCGGCTCTTGACGAGCGCGACGCCCGATTTCTCCAGGTTTGTCGCATAGGCCGCTTCCAGCCGGGCGATCTCTTTATCCTTATTGGAGATAAGAGTTCCCCAGTCGAATGTCGGCGTCGCCAGCGAGAAGCCGTAGCCTTCGGCGTCTTCGAATTCGTGCGGAAAGCGCGACGCATAGACCAGCAGCTTCTTCGGCACGCAGCCGCGGATGACGCAGGTTCCGCCGACCCGGTGTTCCTCGGCGATCATCACCCGCGCGCCGTACCCGGCCGCGATCCGCGCCGCGCGCACGCCGCCCGAGCCGGCGCCGATGACGAAAAGGTCGACCTCGCGCTCGCCCTTGGCCATTAGAGGTCGTGGCCTTTCTTCTTCATTTCATCGCGGAACTTGGACAACACTTCTTCCGACAGGTTGCCGCCCCAGTTCTCCACATAACGCAGGCTTTGGTCGATGATTTGCGGCTCGTCCGTCACCATCTTGCGTCCGAGCGGGCTCTTGTAAAACGTGATGAGCGATTTGATCTCCTGCTCGGAAAAGCGCTCGGCGTACATCCGCGCGATATCGTTCAACAGCTCGGCGCGCTTGGGTTCATACTCTTTCTTGAGCTTCGCCGCGACTTCGTTGAGCTCCTTGCTCAGGTTCGGGTTGGTCGGGATGAAGACGTCTTTCACCTTGTCGATGACGTTAAAGACGATGGGATTGAAGGGAAGATCCCCACCCTTCAAAATGAGCAGTTCTTTCGCCGCGGCGATCGCTGCGGGCGATGGTTTCTGTTGCGCTGCTCCCGGCGACGAAACGACCAGGAGCGATCCGCAGGCGAGCATCGCAGCCACGGCGATGCGGGCCATCCAGCCGAAATGCATTGTCAGTCCCCTCTCTTGCGGTTTCACGCTTCCTCGACACGGATGCCGTGCGGCCCGGCAATGACCGCCCTCCGCACCAGCCCGATAAACAAGCCGTGCTCCACCACGCCTGGAATCTCGGCCAGCCGCGCTGCCAGCGCCTGCGGCTCGGGAATGCGTCCGAGCGCCAAGTCGAGAATCAGGTGCCCCCCATCCGTGACAAAAGGATGGCCCTCGCTGGTGCGCCGCAACACTGCCGAGGCGGGGCATCCGATTTCGGCGGCCGCGTGCTCGACCGCCCGGCGGGTCGGGGTGAGGCCGAACGGCACGACCTCGATCGGCAGGGGGAAGCGGCCGAGCGTGTCGACCCATTTCGACTCGTCGGCAATGACGACCATGACGGTGGAGGCCGAAGCCACGATCTTCTCGCGCAACAGCGCGCCGCCGCCGCCCTTGATCGCGATGAGGTCCGGAGAGATCTCGTCGGCCCCGTCGACGGTGAGGTCGAGCCTGGGCGCCTCATCCAGCGTGGCGAGCGGAATGCCGGCCCGCTCGGCCTGGGCCTGGGTTGCTTCCGAGGTGGCGACGGCGACGACATTCAGTCCGCCGCGCACGCGTTCGCCCAGCAGTTCGACGAAATGCTGCGAGGTCGTCCCGGTGCCCAGGCCGATCAGCATTCCGGATTGGACGAATTCGACCGCGTAGGCCGCAGCCGCACGTTTTTGCTCTGCAATGTTCATAAATGCCCGCTATTGGCTTATCGATGAGCGCGCCTGACCGGTATGTAGCGTGCTTCCGCCAATCTTCCTAGCCGCGAAGGGGCGGCGGCGTGCGACCCGGTGGCGGGCGGGTCGGGGACGTTCCGGCAGAGAATGTCCCGGCGCCGGCTGAGAAAGCCCCGGCCT
>JAEULX010000241.1 GCA_016793685.1 Bradyrhizobiaceae bacterium | reverse complement strand
TGGCGACGCAGGGACCGGGGTACCGGGTCTTCGATCCGCGCTTCGCCTTTCTGTTCAACTCCTATTATGTCGCGGCTGGACCCCGCCACGAGCGGCCGAAGCGGGGGCTGATCACGCGACCGAGCGTGTCCGAAGTCGGTGTCTACCGCGTCTATGTCGACGCGGCGGTCGAGCATTTGCTTGCGACCTGCCCCGCCGATCAGCTTGGCGACGTCTTGCGCATTGTCGAGATCGGCCTCAATCACGAGCAGCAGCATCAGGAGCTGATGCTCACCGACATCCTGCACGCATTTGCCCAGAACCCTTGCGCCCCGGCCTATGACGAGTCGTGGCGGCCGCCCGGTGACGGTGCGGCAAAGGTCGGTGAATCGCGTACCCTGGAGGCTCCGTTAGGCGGCCGCCGCAACGGGCTGAACGGCTACAAGCCGGGTTACATCGAGCTTCCTGAGGAAATTCGCACGATCGGGCACACCGGCGGCGGCTTCAGCTTCGACAATGAAGGCCCCGCCCACCGCGTGCTCGTCGGCCCCGTGCGGATATCCCGCAGCCTCGTGACCAATGGCGAGTGGCTCGCCTTCATGCACGATGGCGGCTATAATAGTCCTACTTTGTGGCTGTCCGACGGGTGGGCGACGGCAAGCGCCGAACATTGGCACGCGCCGGGATACTGGCGCGAGGTCGATGGGGTGTGGTTCGCGATGACGCTCGGCGGGCTGCGTCCGATCGATCCCGCTGCGCCGGTCTGCCACATCAGCTATTACGAGGCCGACGCCTTCGCCCGCTGGAGCGGACGCCATCTTCCGAGCGAAGCGGAATGGGAAGCGGCGGCAGCCACGGGAGAACTCGACGACGCCTTCGGCGTTGTATGGCAATGGACGCGAAGCGCTTATGCGCCGTACCCCGGCTTTCGTGCGCCGTCCGGCGCGATCGGCGAATACAATGGCAAGTTCATGGTCAACCAGTTAGTGCTGCGCGGCAGTTCCTGCGCCACTCCGGTCGGCCATGCGCGCCCCACTTACCGCAACTTCTTCTACCCGCCGGCGCGATGGCAATTCACCGGGCTCCGACTGGCTGAGCCCTCCATCTGACGAAGGAATAACCGTTTCCGGCATGGTTAGAGACTCGATCGCAGCGCCTGTGCGCCTCGCGCAACAGGCCGAAAAACTCGACCCGGCGCGCCTTGCCTTCCGCCAAGACGTGTGGTCCGGCCTCACCCAAGACCACAAGAGCATTCCGCCGAAGTACTTCTACGATCAACGCGGCTCGGAACTGTTCGAGGCGATCACGCGGACGCCGGAATACTATCCGACCCGCGAAGAGCTTGCGATCCTGACCGACAACGCGGCGGCGATCGCCGGCTACATTCCGGCCGGGTCGGCGATGATCGAATTCGGCAGCGGCTCCACCGCCAAGGCGCGCATCCTGCTGCAGGCGGCGCAAGTCGCAGCCTACGTCCCGGTGGACATTTCCGGCGCCTTCCTGACAAGCGAAGTCCAGCGCCTGGAGACCGACCTGCCCGGCTTGAAGGTGTTTCCCGTCGCGGCCGATTTCACCCGCCCTTTCCAACTGCCGGCGGAAATCGCGCAGATGCCGCGGGTCGGCTTCTTTCCCGGCTCGACGCTGGGCAATTTCGAGGCGCACGAGGCGACCGCGTTCCTGCGCCACGCGGCGAAGCTGCTCGGCCCCGACGCGCGGCTGATCATCGGGATCGATCGCGTGAAGGAGCCCGATATTCTCCACCGCGCCTACAATGATTCCGCGGGCGTGACGGCCGCGTTCAATCTCAACCTGCTGCGCCGGATCAATCGCGAGCTCGACGCCAATTTCGACCTCGATGGATTTTGCCACTACGCCTTCTACAACCGCGAACATCACCGGGTGGAAATGCATCTGGTGAGCCGCGCGCGGCAAAAGGTGCGGATCGGCGGGCGCGCCTTCGAATTCCGGCGCGGCGAGACGATCCATACCGAGAACAGCTACAAGTTTACGCCCGAACTGTTTCGCACGATCGCGCAAGGCGCCGGGTGGCGACAGGCCGCCGTGTGGTCCCAGCCCGACGACGCCTTCTCGGTTTACGTTCTTCTTTCCGAGGAAGAGACGTATATCAGCGATTGACGTGCGACCGACGGCGAACGGGCCGCACGCCGGCAGATGCGCGGCCCGGCGAATTCCGATTCCACCGGAACAGAATTCGCACTAGCGTATCGGCGTCTCGTCGCACGACGATCGCCACCACGCCAACCGATTCCGGGATCATTGCATGAAGATCGTTGGGTTTGAAACCGACGCAGGGCTGCGGCTCGGCGTCGTCGAAGCAGATCAGGTCGTCGACCTGCAGGCCGTCGACGCGAACACGCCGAACGATCTCGGCGTCCTGCTCGCGCGCACGAATGGCGACCTCAGCGCATTGCGCGATCTCGTTGCGCGCGCGCCGGCTGCGGCGCGCGTTCCGCTGCAGGGGTTGCGGTTCGCCCTGCCGGTCGCGCGGCCGGGCAAGGTCGTATGCCTCGGGCTCAACTATCTCGAGCACGTGAAGGAGGGGCCGCAGCGCGACAACGTCCCGCAACATCCCACCATCTTCATGCGCAGCCTCACCTCGCTGGTCCCGCATGAAGGCGCCATCCTCCGCACGCGCATCACCGAGACACTCGACTACGAGGGCGAACTGGCGGTCATCATCGGCAAGCGGGTGAAGCACCTCACCGTGGATACGGCGGCGTCGTGCATCGCCGGCTACTCCTGCTTCAATGACGGCTCGGTGCGCGAATTCCAGCGCCGCAGCACGCAGTGGGATATGGGCAAGAACTTCGACCGCACCGGCGGTTTCGGTCCCTGGATGGTGACCGCGGACGAACTGCCGCCCTGCGGCCGCGGCATCAAGCTGGAGACGCGCCTCAACGGGCAGGTGCTCCAGTCCGACAACACGTCCAACATGATGTTCCCGGTCGCCGAGACGATCGCTTATGTGACGCAGGGAATGACGCTCGAACCCGGCGATGTGCTGGTCACCGGCACGCCGTCGGGCGTCGGCCATGCGCGCAAGCCGCGGGTATGGATGCGCCCCGGCGATGTCTGCGAGGTGCAGATCGAAGGCGTCGGCATCCTGCGCAACCCGATCGAGGCTGAACCGGAGTAGTCCGGCGAGCGCCGTCTGGGCCGCGGATTGCGGCGCAGCGGAGGGTCATGGTTGCAGCCGCCCGCTTTGGTCGGGCGGCTATCCTTTGGCGCGTACTGCTTGCCGATCGTGCGCCTTTTCCCTATGTGCACAAAAGTGCACGCAAGGCTGCACCAATAAGGCCCGAGGAGAACTATGATGCCGGCAACCGCACAGACCGTTCCGGAGGCAAACCACAATCTGCAGGCAGCACGGCAGTCCTATTACGACAAGATCTCGGCCTTTCACATGGCCCCGCTGTGGGAGCGCCTGAAAGACCTTGTTCCGCGCGAGCCGGTCACGAAGTGCATTCCGGCGCTGTGGCGCTTCGACGAGGCGAAAGCGCTGATCCTGGAGGCCGGCGACCTCATCACCGCCAAAGAGGCGGAGCGCCGCGTGCTGGTGCTGGAAAATCCCGGTCTGCGCGGCCAATCGCGCGTCACCAACTCGCTGTTCGCCGGACTGCAACTGATCCTGCCGGGGGAGATCGCTCCCGCCCACCGGCACACCGCTTCGGCGATCCGCTTCGTCCTCGATGGGGAGGGCGCATACACGGCGGTCGAAGGAGAGAAGGCGGTGATGTCGCCCGGCGATTTCGTGCTGACGCCGAATTGGGCGCCGCACGATCACGGCAACGCCTCGACAAAACCGATGATCTGGCTCGACGTGCTGGACCTGCCGACGATCAATTTCTACGAAGCGGCGTTCGCCGAGCATTTCGAGAGCGAGACCCAGCCGACCGGCCGCCAGGACGGCGATTCACTGCATTTCTATGGATCGGGCGTGCTGCCGGACGGCGCCCCGGTGCAACTCAAGCGCAGCCCGGTGATCAACTACACTTATGCCCGCACGCGGCCGATCCTTGCGCGCCTCAAGTCGGCCGGCGACATCGACCGCCGCCACGGCGCGCGCGTCCGCTACGCCAACCCCGTCACCGGCGGCTGGGCGCTTCCCACCATGGGCGCGCATCTCTCGTTGCTGCCGCAGAACTTCAAGGGCGAGGGCTACCGTTCGAGCGACGGAACGATCTTCGTTTGCGCCGAGGGCGAAGGCGCGACCATCATCGACGGCGCGACGCTGGAATGGCGTCAGAATGACGTGTTCGTCGTGCCGCCGTGGAAGCGCTACACTCACATTGCCGCGAAGGAATCGGTCCTGTTCTCGATCTCCGACCGCCCGGCGCAGGAAGCGCTCGGCATCTGGCGCGAAGAGAGCTAAGGTTATCGGGCACGCGCGGCTCGCGGCCCATCGGCAGCCTCGCGCGCGGACAACCCTGCCGCTCCAAAGCGATCGACCGCAGCTTCCAGCGATGGACGCCGTAATAGTCAGATTTGCCTAAATCTTATGCGCGGTTTACGGTCCGCCGCGATTGCTCGCGATCGAAATCGTCGGATCGATAGGCCTGTCTCTTGCATAAGGCCTTGAGCTCGAGCGGCGGGATGTTGAGCGTCGGCGCGTTGTCGGTCCACCGGGGAGGCGCCACTTCAGTGGAAACCGGTTTCAATGGCGATTGCGGCGAACCTTCATCACGTCACCAGCTACCGTTACGACCGTCTCATCAATCTCGGCCCCCAGGTGGTGCGGCTGCGGCCCGCTCCCCACTGTCGCACGCGGGTGCGTAATTATTCGCTCAAGGTCACCCCGGCCGAACATTTCGTGAATTGGCAGCAGGACCCGCACGGGAACTGGCTCGCGCGCTTTGTTTTTCCGGAAAAGGCGAACGAATTTTCGGTCGTCGTCGATTTCATCGCCGATCTCGAAGTCATCAATCCCTTCGACTTCTTCGTCGAGCCGTACGCGGAATTCTTCCCCTTCGAGTATCCCGCGGAGCTGCGGGCGGAGCTTGCTTCCTACCTCGAGCCGGAGCCGGCGGGCCCGCGGGTGAAGGAATTCCTCGCGAGCATTCCACGCGACCGGCAGCGAACCGTCGAACTCCTGGTCGCGCTCAATCACTCCTTGCAGTCAAAGATCCGCTACGTCATCCGAATGGAAGCGGGCGTCCAGGACCCCGAAGAGACGCTGGAAACCGCCTCCGGCTCGTGCCGCGACAGCGCCTGGCTGCTCGTCCAGGTGCTTCGGCACATGGGCATGCCGGCCCGTTTCGTGTCCGGCTATCTCATTCAGCTCAAACCCGACATCAAGCCGCTCGAAGGCCCGGCCGGCACCGACCGGGACTTCACCGATCTTCACGCCTGGACCGAGGTCTATGTCCCGGGCGCGGGATGGATCGGGCTCGATCCGACTTCGGGTCTGTTGTGCGGCGAAGGCCATCTGCCGGTCGCGGCGACCCCGCATTACCGCTCCGCCGCGCCGATCAGCGGCAGCGTCGATCCGGCGGAAGTCTCCTTTGCCTTCGATATGCATGTCTCGCGCATCGGCGAGAAGCCGCGCGTCACCTTTCCGTTTTCCGACGAGCAGTGGGCGGCGCTCGACGCGCTCGGCCACAAGGTCGACGCCGATCTCGCCACCAATGACGTCCATCTCACCATGGGCGGCGAGCCGACCTTCGTATCCATAGACGACTATGAATCGGACGAGTGGAACACCAAAGCGGACGGTGCAACCAAGCGCATCCGCGCGACCGATCTGGTTCGCCGCCTGCGCGATCGCTTCGCGCCGCACGGCGTCCTGCACTACGGCCAGGGCAAATCCTATCCGGGCGAGCCGCTGCCGCGCTGGGCGTTCGGGCTGTACTGGCGCAAGGACGGCGTGCCGCTTTGGCGCAATCTCGATCTGATTGCGACGGGGGAAAGCGATATGACCCCGCCGGTCGCCGCCGCCGGACGCTTCATCGAAGTCGTCGCCGAACATATCGGGCTAACCGCGGACAACGTGGTGCCGGCCTACGAAGACCCGGTCGCCCGCATGATCAAGGAAGGCGAGCTGCCGCCCAACATCGATCCGAAAAATCCGAAAATCGAAGACCCGGCTGAGCGCGCCCGCATCCTGCGCGACTTCGCCCGTCCCGTGTCCGAACCCGTCGGCTACGCGCTGCCGGTCCAGCGCTGGAACGCCCCGGCGTCGGCGTCCCGCTGGATGAGCGAGGTGTGGCGGCTGCGGCGCGGTCGCCTGTTCCTCGCCGCCGGCGATTCACCGATCGGCCTGCGTCTGCCGCTGCGGTCGCTGCCCTACGTGCCGCCGGCCTCCTACCCGCATGTCATTCCCGCCGATCCGTTTGCCGAACGCGGAGAGCTTGCCGAGCCGGAAGCCCTCGCCGAACGGCTGTCGCGCCAGCGCGCGAACCTGGTCGCAAGTCCCGAGTCGACGGCGCCGCGCGAGCCGGAAATCCTCTCCGAGGATGGGTCGGATATCGCCGTCCGCACCGCGCTCGCGGTCGAGCCGCGCGACGGAAAGCTGTGCGTCTTCCTGCCGCCGCTCGAGCGTCTCGAGGACTTCTATGAGCTGCTGGCCGCGATTGAGGCTGCGGCGACCGAATTGAACATGCCGGTCTACCTCGAAGGCTACCCGCCGCCGTCCGATCCGCGGCTGAATGTCATCAAGGTCACGCCCGACCCGGGGGTCATCGAGGTCAACATCCATCCCGCAGGGTCATGGGGCGAGGCGGTGCAGATCACCAGCGCGCTCTACGAGGAGGCGCGCCTCGCGCGGCTCGGCACCGACAAGTTCATGATCGACGGCCGCCATACCGGAACCGGCGGCGGCAATCACGTCGTGCTGGGCGGAGCGACCGCCGCGCAAAGCCCGTTCCTGCGCCGCCCTGATCTCCTCAAGAGCCTGATCCTCTACTGGCAGCGGCGGCCGTCGCTGTCCTATTTGTTCTCCGGCCTGTTCATCGGCCCGACCAGCCAGGCGCCGCGCGTCGACGAAGCCCGCCAGGATTCGCTGTACGAACTCGAAATTGCGCTCGCGCAAGTGCCGCCTCCCGACGGGGGCGCACCGCCGCCGCCGTGGCTGGTGGATCGCCTGTTCCGCCACCTGCTCGTGGACGTCACCGGCAACACCCATCGCGCCGAACTCTGCATCGACAAGCTGTTTTCGCCCGACAGCTCCTCCGGCCGCCTGGGCTTGGTCGAATTCCGCTCTTTCGAGATGCCGCCGGACGCGCGCATGAGCCTCGCGCAG
>JAEULX010000257.1 GCA_016793685.1 Bradyrhizobiaceae bacterium | reverse complement strand
TGCTGTCCGCCAGGACGAAAGCAAATCTTGCCCGCGGCGCTCCTGCGCAGATTGTGCTCCGACCGAGCGACTGAACGTCAACCGCTTTTGTTGCTTGTACGCGAACAATTCAATCCCGCGCAGGCGGCCTGCCCGGCGCATTTTCGTCCTGACGGGGGCGAGAGAGGCGGCGACGCCGACGCCAAGCGCGCTTGCGGGAGATCAAATACAACCGCTGGGTTGAGTGTCGCGGCTGCCGCGCTTCTTTTTTGTGTGCGCTCTATGGATCGATACGTATTGTTAATGATGCTCCCATATAATCTACTGAAAATATTAGATCGAGAAGCCGGGTCATCCGGACAAAAGGGGAGCCGCTCGAGGGAATAAACGTGAACCGCACAGGAGTTGCGGAGACCCTCGATGCACCAGGTATTTATTGAAGGCGGGCTTATCAGGAAGCTGTGGGATTTCGAGAAGAACATCTATCGGGATCACCTGCTTCGCCTCGACCGTGACAGTCGCCGTAACCGCTTCTGCGGCGCCATCGGCGACGACATCGTCCGGACCTACGCTGAAACGACGCACGGGCCCGATGTGGTCGTGCATGGCTTTTTCGTTGACGGCGTGCTGCGCGGCGCCGCCGATATGCGCATTGCCCGCCCCCTCGATCTGCAGGAGGCCGAGGCCGCGTTCAGCATCGAGAAGGCGTGGCAAAGCCATGGCGTGGGTTCCGCGCTGCTCGAGCGCACCCTGCTTTCCGCACGTAACCGCGGCATCAAGCATCTGCAGGTCTGCTGCTTGATGGAGAATCGGCGGATGCAGCATCTCGCCCGTAAATTCGAGGCCGAGATCACCTTTGATTTCGGATCGGTGGTCGGCACGATGGAGAATCCGCGGCCGACACCGCTGTCGCTCATGCAGGAACTCGTGACCGACAGTCACAGCTTCGCTGCGGCCTATGTCGATTTCCAATCGAGCCTGTTCAAGTCGCGGCGGCTGCTCGGTATTCCGCTTTCGATGCCGATGCCGGTCGCCAACCCCATGCGGCTGTATTCCTGAGCGTTCGCCGCCGCCGGCCTAGGATTTCGCCGCCGGCGGCTTTTTTCCCGTCGGTTTGCTTCGCCGCTGCTTTTCTGCACCCCGCCGCCCGACTTGCGCGGGCGTTTGCACGGTCGTTGCACGGACGTCGTCGGATGGCGCCGCCAGATGGCGACGCACGGTTTCCGCGACGACTTCGACCGCATCCTCCAACGGACCGAGTTCGCCGGCTTTCACCAGCCAGATTGCGAGCGCGGGCGCCAGATCCTGGACCGCGAGCGCGCGGACGCGGCCTCGGTAAGGCGAGTCGTTCAACAGCCGTTCGGGAATGAGCCCAAGGCCCACGCCGGCTGAGACGAGCGCGAGCTGCATCGCGACGCCCCAGCTTTCGACGATGACGTTCAGTCCGAGCCCGCTTTCGGCGAGCGCGTGTTCCAACTGGGCGCGGAACCCACACCCTTCCGGATTGATCACCCACGCCGCGCCGGCGAGGTCCCTCACCTTGACGCGGGGCGCGAAGCCGCTGTCCTCGGCAACGACGACCAGCACCCGCTCCGTCCCGAGCGCGATCGCGGACGGATCAGCGAGGGGCCGGTCCAGCCTGGAGACGACGATCGCCGCATCGAGCAAGCCTTCGTGCAGCTGTTTCCGCAGCGCGGCGCTGCGCTCTGCCGTCAGCCGGAGCGCGACCTCCGGACAGCGCTTGCGCACGGCTTCAACGGCCGGCGCGAACACGGATTCCGACAGGGCGAGCGTCACGCCGACGCGGAGCGGACCAGCCGCGATGCCCCCGCGCGCGTCGCGCTCGAGCGCCGCCGTCGCGCGCAGAACGGCGACGCATCGCCGGTAGGCCGCCTCCCCGGCGGGCGTGGGCCTGGCCGGCTTGGAGTCGCGGTCCAGCAAGACGATGTCGAGCGCTTCCTCGAGGCGCTGGATGCGCCGCGACACCGCCGGCTGCGTCAGGTTGAGGCGCAACGCCGCGCGGCCGACCGAGCCGGCTTCCACGGCGGCGACGAAGGCCTGCATATCGTCGAGGTTCATGCCCGATATCATGCATGTTTGTTATGTCATCAATCAAGATGTTTCATTTTTTTCATGATGAGCGGAATGCTATGACCGACCGGCGCGTCCCGCCGGGCGCCGCCGCGCTGTCCGCTTCAGCGCTTTTAGGAGCATTCGCCATGGCCGCTGCCGAACCGCCCGTCGCGCGAAGCCGATGGCGTACGCCCCTCGTCATCCTGCTGTGCGGCTGCGTCGTCGCCGTTCTGAGTTTTGGGCCGCGCGCGGTGCTCGGCTTTTTTCTCACCCCGATGTCGCTCGCGAACGGGTGGAGCCGCGAGGTATTCGGGATGGCGCTCGCCATCCAGAACCTGTTGTGGGGGCTGGGCCTGCCCTTCGCCGGCGCAATCGCCGACCGGTACGGGACCGCGCGCGTGCTGTGGTTCGGCGGGCTGCTCTATGCGCTCGGGCTGGCGTTGATGGCATACGCGCAGACGCCCGCGATGCTCAATCTGTCCGCCGGCGTGCTGATCGGATTCGGCATGTCGGGATGCTCGTTCAACATCGTGCTCGCCGCGTTCGGCAAGCTCGTGCCCGATTCCTGGCGCTCGCTCGCTTTCGGGATCGGCACCGCCGCGGGTTCGTTCGGTCAATTCCTGTTCTCGCCGCTGACGGTCGCGCTGCAGGGTGCGTTCGGCTGGCAGAACACGCTGCTGATGTTTGCCGGCGGGATGCTGCTGATCCTGCCCTTCTCGCTGGCGCTGATCACGCCGCCCGCGATTACCGCGACGGCCGCAGCAGGCAAGCGGGAGCAGCAATCCTTGAAGGCGGCGCTGGCCGAGGCGCTCGGGCATCGATCCTATAATCTGCTGGTGCTCGGCTTCTTCACCTGCGGCTTCCAGCTCGCCTTCATTACCGTTCATATGCCGGCTTACCTGACCGACCGCGGCCTGCCGGCCGAGGTCGGCGGATGGACCATCGCCGCGATCGGGTTCTTCAACATGATCGGCTCACTCGCCTCCGGCTGGCTCGGCGCGCGGATGCCGAAGCGCTATCTCCTGTCGGCGATCTATCTGATCCGCTCCGCTGCCGTGCTGGCGCTGATCATGCTTCCGGCGACACCCGCGGTCGCCATCGGGTTCGGCGCGGTGATGGGGCTCATGTGGCTGTCCACCGTGCCCCCGACCAATGGTCTTGTGCTGGTGATGTTCGGAACGCGGTGGCTCGCCATGCTGACGGGCTTTGCGTTCTTCAGTCACCAAGTGGGCGGATTCCTCGGCGTCTGGCTCGGCGGCGTGGCGTTCGAGCACACCGGCTCCTACGACATCGTCTGGCAGCTCTCGATTCTGTTCGGCGTGCTCTCCGCCCTGATCAACCTGCCGATCGTCGAAAAGCCGGTCGCCCCGTCCGAAGCTGTCGCCGCTGTCCGCGCGTGAAGCCGGTGTCGACGACGTCTCCGTTGCCGGTCGTGAAGGCCTTGTTGCCATCGACGGCATCACGGCCAATCTCGGACAACGCACGGCATATCGAAATCGCGGACTCTACCTCTCGCTGCGTCAAACGGCCCCATTAGGGCCGGCGGAACAACGCATCCGCGCTCACATTCCTCCATTAGTTCCGCACCGGCACGCGCACACGCGCCG
>JAEULX010000223.1 GCA_016793685.1 Bradyrhizobiaceae bacterium | reverse complement strand
CCGGTCAGGCCGAGCGGAATGCCGATCGCCGCTTGGCCGCGCGCGACCAGGAAGGCCGCGCCGCCGAGCGCGGCGACCCCGCCCGCCCATCGCGCCCCCCGGGCGAGCCCTTTGGGATCGGCGCGCGCCAGTCCCTTGACCGCCCACAGCATGATCAACAGCGCGGCGAGCCCGAGAAGAATCGTGGGCATGGCTATCTCAACTGCTCCAGGAGAAGGAGCGCCTGGTTGTTCTTGCTTGCCGCAAGCCGGCCGAGCGCGTTGAGGCCGCCGCTGGCGAAAGCCGCGACCGCACGCAGCAATTCCCGGAGCTCGTGCGCCGCGCCGGCGTTGAACCGGCAGTATGCGCCGCGCGAGAGCCGCGTGATCTCGCGATAGGCGTTCTCGGCCACCGGATCTCCCCCCTCCTGGAACATGAAGACGGGAACGCCGAGCAGGCCCAGTTCTCCGGCCTTGGCGCACAGATCGTCGATCGACTCCTCCATCGCGTCGCCGACATAGACCAGCGCCTGCACCTTGGTCTTTTCGGTCTCGCGGCGCGCGTGCGCGAGCACCTTGGCGATCTGGGTATGGCCGCCGCGGCAATCGATCTGCTCCATCAGCCCCGCAAGCGTCCGCGGATCGGACACGAAGCGCGAGGCGCGGCATTCGCCAAGGCCACGGAAATAGACGAGCTGAACGTCGAGCCCGCCGATCGACGCGGTCTCGTTGAACATGTCCGCCTGCAGCCGGCAGGCCGTGTCCCAGGTCGGCTGGCGACTCATCGTCGCGTCGAGTGCAAAGATCAGCCGTCCGCGCCGCCCTCCCGGCGCCTGCGCCGCGCCAAGTCCACGCACCTTTTCGAGAAAAGCGTCGATTTCGGCCCTGGTCGAGGTCGTCGCCGGCTCATGCGAGCCGCCGCTGGGAACGGGTGCTTTATCGGGGGTCTTCGCCATTACCGAATCCGTGCCTCCTGGTCGTCTTCTAAAGTGGCCGCGCAAGGCGCGCGGCGCAATGGCGGGCCCCCGCCCACCATGCGCCGCACAACGGATCCGCGTTTCTCTTAGGTCTGGGGCTCCGCCGGAGACGTCGGCGCGGAGCAGCACTCGTCGGCGAGCATATCATCGACGTCGAGCGGCTCGCCGGCGCTCATGAACCATTCGGCCCGCGCGGCGGCGCGCTTGCGCCCACGTTCGTTGAGCGGGAGCATCAGGCCGGCGAGCAGGTTTTGCAGCTCCGCCCTGGCGGTCGCCTGTGCTTCGGGAGGCTGAAGCCCCGACGCCAGCCCGCCGGCGTCGTCGAGCGCCGTCAAGCCGCGCGGAAAGAGTTCACGGTAGGCCGCGCGTTCGGCAAAGCCGTCGATGATGCGAAAGCCGAGCCGCCCGGCGAGATCGTTCAGCCCGTCGCCGACCAGTTCGCCGCCGCGATCGCCCGGCATCGAAAGGCGGTTGCGCATGACCACCCAATCGATCACGCGGCCGTCGACCCTGCGGCGCTGGCGGCGCGCTTCGCGCACGAGCTCGGCGTAATGGCTCATCCCGGTCGGCTCGAACGTTTCCGAATCGATGTCCGCGAGCACGTCGAAATCGAGGAAACTGTCGTTGAGCGGCGTGATCAGCGTGTCGGCCATGGAATGGGCGAGCCGCGTGAGGTAGCTGTCCGCGCCCGGCGTATCGATCACGATGAAGTCGTGCCGGTGTTCGGCTTCGGTGATCGCGTCGGCGAAACGCGTGAATTCGCCTTGTTCGTTTTCATCCTCGCGCGCCGCTTCGCCGCGGACGACGCAGAAATGCAGCGGCAGTTCGAGCGGCAAATCGAACTTCTTCGCCCACCGGCGCCGGCGCTCGACATAATGCGTGAGCGTTCCCTGCCGCGCGTCGAGATCGATGGTTGCGACGCGCTGTCCCGCCTTCAAGAGGGCAATGGCGAGATGCATGGCGGTCGTCGATTTGCCCGACCCGCCTTTCTCGTTTCCCAGCACGATGACATGCGCCGCATGCGCCTTGCGGCGACTGTCCCTGGACTCGGCGTCCACCCACATGGCCGGCCTCCGGACCGGATCATTTTTGTTTTGATGGCCCCTCGCGGTCAAGCTATCTCTCGACCATCAGTGCTTGATGACAAACAGCGCGTGCGACGGGCAAACAACAGTTCGTACGGGCGGCCACCAAAAAGGTTCACGATGCCTCGCCAGCCAATCGTCGCGCGCACCCTCGCCGAGCTCGACCGCGTGACCGCCTGCTATCGGACCGAGGTGGGAAGGATCGCCCTCGTCACCACGATGGGTGCGCTGCACGCGG
This sequence comes from Bradyrhizobiaceae bacterium, assembly GCA_016793685.1. Classification (GTDB taxonomy): domain Bacteria; phylum Pseudomonadota; class Alphaproteobacteria; order Rhizobiales; family Xanthobacteraceae; genus Rhodoplanes. The sequence continues at coordinate 2,537 of JAEULX010000223.1, read as the reverse complement.
GCCATCTGGCGCTCGTGCGTTTTGCGCAGACCAAGGCGCGCCGGGTGATCGTTTCGATCTTCGTCAATCCGACCCAGTTTGCTCCGCACGAGGACTTCGGCAGCTATCCGCGCACGTTCGAGACCGACTTCGCGGCGTTGCGCGCGACCGGCGTCGACCTCGTCTGGGCGCCGAAGGCCGAGGTCATGTACCCGCCGGGATTCGCGACGCGGGTGGCGCCGGAAGGACCCGCCGTCGTCGGACTCGAAGACAAGTTCAGGCCGCACTTTTTCGGCGGCGTCGCCACCGTGGTCGCCAAGCTGTTCACCCAGGTGCGTCCGCACATGGCGATCTTCGGCGAGAAGGACTATCAGCAGCTCAAGGTCGTGACCCGGATGGCGGCCGATCTCGACCTTCGCCTCGACGTCATCGGCGTTCCGACCGTGCGCGAGCCGGACGGGCTCGCCCTCTCCTCACGCAACGTCTACCTCTCGGCGGAAGAACGGGCGCGGGCGCCGGCCCTGCACCGCGTGCTGCGGGAATGCGCGGCGCGGATTGTGGAGGGCAAGCCCCTCGCCGCCGTGACGACGGACGGCGCGGCCGAACTCGAGCGCACCGGCTTCGTGGTCGATTACCTTGCCGCCCGCCACGCCGAGACGCTTGCGCCGATCGACAGCGCAGCCGACGGCCCGATCCGCCTTCTCGTCGCGGCGCGGCTCGGCAAGACGCGGCTGATCGACAATATCGGCGTGTGAGCGCACCTCGGAAGTGAAACGCCCGGCTCACAGCAATCCAAGATCGCGCAGCTCGCGCCGCATCGCTTCGGGCATGTCGGATGCGCCCTTTGCTGTGCGGTCGAAGTCGCGCGGGGCGTCCTTGTCGGCGAGGTAGCGCCAGCCCTGGAACGCGCGGTATGGCCGCGGCTCCACCAGCGTCACCGTGGGCTCGAGCGCCAGCGCACAGCGGCGAACGCCCTCGTTGTCCACCACGGGGCGAACAGCGAGCAGGCGCTGCCGGCACGCGATCTCGCCGCGGATGACCCAGTAGAGCGATCCCCCGGCAAGCAGCTCGGCGGCTCGCTTGGGCATCATCCGCGTCGTGTGCACATGCTCCGCCGGGGCGCCCTTGCGCCGCGCTTTCACCTTCTGGCGGATCCAGCTTTCCAGATCGCCCGCGCTGTCGACGCCGACGCAAAGTTTCAGGAGATGCAGCGGCATTGCCCGCGGACCCGCCTCAGTTCTGGTCCGGCGGCGTCGCCGCAGCCGGGCGCTGGGGAGCGGCCGGCGCCGGGCGCTGGGACGTCGCTGGCGCCGGTCTGCTCGACGAACGCGGCGCGGGACGCGGCAGCGGCGGCGAGTCGGCCGCTGCGCCCGGCGCGGGAGCCCCTGTCGCCTGCCGCGCGTTGCCTTGCGAAGCCGGCTCCGGCGGGCGCGCGGGTTCCGGCGTCATGATGCTGACCGGCGGAATCGACGCGGCGGAGGGAAAATCCTGGCCCGGCGAAAGCGGCTTGGCGACCAGCGGCAGCCTGCCGCCAGGGAGCCGCGGCGTTGCGTCCGCCGTCGCCGGCTTCTCTTCGCCCGTCGGCCAGTGCTGCGCGTGGCGGGCGACGAGATCTTCGAACGCGCCCTCCCGCAAATTGGCCTTGATGCGATCGGCATTGGCGACGAGCGCAAAACCCTCGCACCGATCCGCGGTGCATTTGGAATTCACCGCGAGGATTTGGGCGACGATGCCGAACCTGTCGGCTTCGATGTCGCGCCGCAGCGCTGCGAGCGCCGGACGCGCCCGCTCGGCATTCGCGCCCGCAAGCGCTGCGCCTTCGGACAGGAGCGCAAGCTTGGCCGCCGTGAATGAAACCGCAGCCGCGATATTTTCCGGACGGCCGAAGACGCGCCCCTCGCAGCCGGTTTCCACCATCGGTCCGACCGGCGCATCGAGGCACGCGAGCAGGGAATCGGGCGTAAGAGCGCGCGCGGCAAGTTCGTCGGCCCGCTGCGCCAGGGCGCGTCCTTCGTCGGAACGCTCCCGCGATCGGAGATCGAACAGGATCGCGCCGATGCCCGCCAGCATGAGCAGCACGCCGAGCGCGAGCACCAGCCGCCCCAGCCATCCGCGCCGCCACGCCGCCACCACGACCGCCAGAACGACGGCCGCTCCCACTCCCGCCACCAACGCCAGGACCGACAGCGATCCGGTCCCGAAATCAAACGCCGTCATAGCGCCGCTCTCGCTCTCTCATCGCAGGCCCTCATAAAAGGCGTGCGCGTCGCCGCTCCGCCGCTCATAGACCATTATGGCTATACCAACTGTCTGCCGCCATCCAGCGGTCGCCGCGTTCGCGCCGAATCGACCGCAGCGCGCGGCGCCATCCGGGGCATTAATACGCGTGGCGTTCGACATCACGGACTTGCGCTTGGTCGCGCCGGAAGAATTCTATAGTGTCCCGCAAATCATGCCGATCGACTCGTTCCGCGCAGGCATGAGACGGCAACTTGCACGACGGCCCTGCGTGAAGGGAGGGCTTATTCCATGAAATTCGGTCGAACTTGCGTCACGCT
>JAEULX010000213.1 GCA_016793685.1 Bradyrhizobiaceae bacterium | reverse complement strand
GATGAGAGAATCACCCGGCGCGACGACATGAGTGCCCGACATCGGCGCTTGCAGTCTCGCCGTCGGCGCAGGAGCAGGAGCTATGGGAGCAGGCCGGGCGGCGACCGCGGCATTGCTTCCGATGTAACGCGGGATGACGAGCCGCTGCCCCGGCCGCAGCGCCGCCGGGCCGGACAGGCCGTTCGCGGAGGCGATCGCATTGGCAGGCACGCCGTAGCGGCTCGATAGCGATGTCAACGTGTCGCCGGAATTCACCGTGACCGGCGTGCCGCCTTCCCACGTCCAGCCCTGTGTCGGCGCCGGTTTCGGCTCGGCGCGATACTGCGGCGGCGCGGCGTTGATATCTGCGGCCCCGCCTGCTGGTCCCAGCGAAGACATCCGGCCGGGCGCCGGCGGTGGGGGCAAATACTGACTGCCCGCCTGCGGATCCGCCAGCGGACGCGACTCGATCTGGCCCGGCGGCAGCGATCCGGTCGTCTCGTTCGCCGGCATGCGCGTGGCAAACGGGTTTTCGTTCAGCCGCACCGTGTCGGAGCTGCAGTTTGCGGCCGTCAGGCCAACCGCCACCAGCGCAAACGCCCGCGCAAACGAGCGTGGGCTCAATAGATCAATGACCACACGCATTTATCCAACCCACCCCACGCGAATTGATCGAGCGGAGTAAACACCGATCAAGTAAACATTGGTTTAAGGTTTATACGTTCGCTTAAGCCTAATTTCGCGTGCAACAATTTCCCTGCGCTACTGTGACCGGCCGGCGCGGGCGCGGCAGCCTCGCGCCGCCGCGGGGCGGCTTGCCACTTTTCGCGTCAAAGCTCCTGCGCCCGACCCGGCAGCAGCGGCACGAAGCGCACGGCGATCAGGTCCGTGCGGTCGAGGCCTTGCGCGGGCCGGGTCAGCTTGACGATTGATTGCGACCCGCGCTGCGGCCCGAGCGGAAGCACCATGATTCCCCCCTCGCCCAGCTGCTCGACCAACGCGGGGGGAACGGTCTCCGTGGCGGCCGTGACCATAATGCGATCGTACGGGGCGCGTTCCGGGACGCCGCCGAAACCGTCGCCGACGACGACCTCGATATTGTCGAAGCCGAGCGTTTCGAACCTGATCCGCGCCGCCTCTGCGAGGGTGCGGTAGCGCTCGACGCTGACCACCTCCCGGGCGAGCCGCGACAGCACCGCCGCCTGATAGCCCGACCCCGTGCCGATCTCCAACACCCGGCACGCAGGCGTGACGGCGAGCTGCTCGGTCATGTACGCGACGACATAAGGCTGGCTTATGGTCTGTCCGCATGCGATCGGCATCGCGTGGTCGGCGTAGGCCGTCGACACATATTCCGGCGGGACGAAGTACTCGCGCGGGACCTCGTCCATCGCGCGCAACACCGCCTGGTCCGTAATGCCGCGCCGCCGCAGCATCAGGAGAAAACCCATGCGGCCGATGCGATCGTCGGCGAGCGGCATGTCGGGCATGTCCCTACCCCGCATCGGAAAGCGCCGGCGCGACGCGACGATGCCGCCGGCCCGCGCCCGCTGTTTCGCAATCAGCAGTCGGCACAACCGTTCGCAGTCCGTGCGGAGCAGTCGGGCGCGCGTTTAAATATGACGTAATCGAGGCAGGCAGCGGCGCCCAAGCCCCAATAAAATCACGATAACTTGCGTTAGCATATCGGCTCATCGGCCGGTTCCTGTTGGGAGCCGAACTGATTTGGTGTAACAATCGCCGCAATTCGGATCATACATGATCCAAACGAGAATACGGGATGGAGCAGTGATGAACCAGACCGGCAGAGATGCTGCGGGAAAGAACGTGCTCGTCGTCGAAGACGAGATCATGATTAGGCTGTTGCTCGAGGATATGCTCGGCGACCTCGGCTATAACATTGCCGCGGCCGTCGGCCGCGTCGACGACGCCGTCAAGGTCGCCCGCACCGGCGAGTTCGACGTTGCGATCCTCGACGTCAATTTGAACGGGCAAACAGTGAGCCCGGTCGCGGAAATCCTGGAGGCGCGCGGACTGCCCTTTGTCTTCGCGACCGGTTACGGCGAGCGCGGGCTGCCTGAACGTTTCAGCAATCGCCCGACATTGCAGAAGCCGTTTCAGCAGGAAAATCTCGGCCGCATTCTCACCCAGGCTTTCGAGAACATGCCCGCCTGAGTCACCGAGCGGCTCCGTCGACGGAACAAGACACGTGCCCGGCCTCTGCGCCGGGCATTGTGTTTTCGCACGATGCTCTGGCTGGCCGGCGGGCTCGGGCGACTTCCGTCGCAATGGAATCGGAATTCGCTCCGCTAGCTTCGTCGAGTGGTCGCATTGTCTGCGGCGAACCGGTTCCCACCCCCGGATCAAGTCCGAGGGCATGCGTCGCCGGAAAATGCCGCTCCGCTTTCCTCGAGCGGTCGCATTTTCCGCGGCGAACCGGTTCCCACCCCGGATCAAGTCCGCGAGCATGCTTCGCCGGAAAGGAAAATGCTCTGAGGCACGTTCACTCGAACACTTGGGCGAGCCGCGTCATGAACGGTTCGTCGGTCAGATCGAGCCGCAACGGCGTCACGGCGATGCGCTTGTCGGCAAGCGCGGAGAGATCGGTGCCGTGGCTTGCAGTCGCCTGCTCGCCGCGCGTGAAAGCGATCCAGAAATAGGGAATCCCCCGGCCATCATGGCGCGGCTCGATTCTGATCCATTCCTGATCCCGCTTGCCTTGGCTGCTGACGGCGACGCCCCTCACCTCTTCCGGCGTGCAGTCGGGGAAATTGATGTTGACCAGCACGTCGCGCGGCATGCCCGCACCGAGCACCTTGCGGATCAGGTCGGGCGCAAAATGCAGCGCCGTCTGCCAATGCGGGCGCAGGCGCGTGTCGTGGCTGTAGGCCTGCGACAACGCCACCGAAGGAATCCCCAGGATCGTTCCTTCCATGGCGCCGGCGATCGTCCCCGAATAGGTCACGTCTTCGCCGGTGTTCGATCCGCGGTTGACCCCGGACAAGACGAGATTCGGCGCCCTGCCGTTGAGGATGTGACGCACCCCCATGATCACGCAGTCGGTCGGCGTCCCCTTGATGGCGAACCGCCGCTCGCTCACTTCGCGCATCCGCAGCGGATCGTTCAGCGAGAGCGAGTGCGCGACGCCGGATTGGTCGAGCTCGGGTGCGATGACCCAGACGTCGTCGGACAACGCCCGCGCGATCTCGGCCGCCACCTCCAGCCCGGGGGCATGAATGCCGTCATCATTGGTGACGAGAATTCGCATTCCCGGTTGTCTTCACCTCTTTTGCGCGGGGAACACAGAAAGGTCCGTGTGTTCCGCCGATCAGAATTCCACCCCCGAGACAGAACGCCAGACGCTCCCGGGAGCCGCCGCCATCTTCGTTAGAGTCGTTCGATCGTCTTCATGCCGCCCATATATGACTGCAGCACGTCAGGCACCGCGATCGTCCCATCAGCCTGTTGGTATGTCTCCAACACCGCAATGAGAGCGCGGCCGACGGCGATGCCCGACCCGTTGAGCGTGTGGACGTGGCGGACCTGCCGTCCCTCCTTGGTGCGGTATCGCGCAGCCATGCGCCGGGCCTGGAAATCTCCGCACACCGAGCAGGACGATATCTCGCGATAAAGCCCCTGCCCCGGCAGCCACGCCTCGATATCGTAGGTCTTCTGCGACGCGAATCCCATGTCGCCGGTGCACAGCGTGACGACCCGGTAGTGCAGGTCGAGCCGGCGCAGCACCTCCTCGGCGCAGCTCAGCATGCGCTCGTGCTCGTTTCTGCTCTGCTCGGGAGTCGTGATCGACACCAGTTCGACCTTGGTGAATTGATGTTGCCGCAACATGCCGCGCGTGTCCTTGCCGGCGGCGCCCGCCTCGGCGCGGAAGCACGGCGTGCAGGCGGTCAGCCGCATCGGCAGCGCGTCTTCTTCGACGATCGAATCACGCGCCAGATTGGTGAGCGGCACTTCCGCGGTCGGGATGAGCCAGAAGCGATCGTCCCGCCGTTCCGAACTGCTCTCGGCCAGCAGGCCGGCGATTCCGGCGGACAGGTCGACCTTATGCTCGACCCATGGCTTCGCCGCATCCCGCTCCGTGAGATCCTTGAGCAGGCGCGCCACGGCGCGGTTTTCGCGTTCCGCGATCATCATCTCCTTGTAGGCGGAGAACTGATCGTCCTTGAATTTCGGCAGCTGCGCGGTGCCGAACATGACCTCGTCGCGCACCAGGATCGGCGGGTTGACTTCGAGGTAGCCGTGTTCCTGCGTGTGCAGATCGAGCATGAACTGGGCAAGCGCGCGTTCGAGCCGGGCGAGCCTGCCCTTCAACACCACGAAGCGCGACCCCGACAGCTTCGCCGCCGCCTCGAAATCCATCTGGCCGAGCGCTTCGCCGAGATCGAAATGCTGCCTGGGGGCGAAGGCGTAGTCGCGCTTTGCTCCGAACTGATGATGCTCGATATTGCCGTCGGAATCGATCCCGTCCGGCACATCGTCGAGCGGCAGGTTCGGGACCTGCGCCAGCGCCGTTTCCAACTCGCCGGACACGTCCTTTTCCGCCGCTTCGAGCGCCGGCATCGATTCCTTCAGCGCGGCGACCTCGTTCTTGATCGCTTCGGCGGCGGCCTTGTCGCCACGCCGCATCGCCTCCCCGATCTCCTTGGACGCCGCATTGCGGCGCGCCTGCGCCGCTTCGAGCTGCGCGATCGCCGCGCGCCGGCGCTCATCGATGGTGAGCAGTTCGCGCGCCAGCGGCTCGAGCCCGCGCCGGGCGAGCCCGTGGTCGAAGGCGGCAGAGTTCTCACGAATCCACTTTGGGTCGTACATTGCGATGCGCTCGGAGAATAATCGGGACGGGTTTTCGCAGGAGTTATAGCACTACAGGGACTGGCGCGTCGTCGTGGCGTCGCCGAGCCATGAGGGTCGGGACCATCACTCGGCAGGCTTCGAAGCGGGATCGGCCATGCCGCTGCTCGCGGCCTGCGCCTTTTTCTCCACTATCCGCACCGCGAAGATCGATGCTTCGTAGAGGCCGAGCAAGGGCACCGCAAGCGATAATTGGCTGAGCACGTCGGGCGGGGTCAGCACGGCGGCGATGATGAAGGCGCCGACGATGAAATACCGCCGCTTCTCCTTGAGCTGCTGCGACGTGATGATGCCGACGCGGCCGAGCAGTGTGAGAATGACCGGGAGCTGGAAGGCGACCCCGAACGCCAGCATCAGACTCATCATCAGCGACAGATACTCGCCGACCTTCGGCAGCAGCAGGATCTCCGCGCTTCCCTGCCCGCCGAGCTGCTGCATGCCGAGCGAGAAGCGCACCAGCATCGGCATCACCATGAAATAGACGACGAGCGAACCGAGCAGGAAGAATACCGGCGTGGCGACGAGATAGGGAAGAAACGCCTGCCGCTCGTGGCGGTAGAGCCCGGGAGCGACGAACATATAGACTTGCGAGGCGATGACCGGGAAGGCGAGAAAAGCCGCGCCGAACATCGCGAGCTTGAGTTGCGTGACGAAATATTCGAGCAGGGCGGTGTAGATGAATTTCGAGTTTTCGGGACCCGCGACCCACACGAACGGCCAGACCAGGATGTTGTAGATCTGCTTGGCGAAGAAGAAGCACACGATGAAGGTCAGCGCGAAGGCGATCAGCGATTTGATGAGCCGCGCGCGCAACTCGATCAAATGATCCATCAGCGGCGCTTTGGTCGACTCGATGTCGTCGTGCGTCATGCCGGCCGCTTCCCGCTCTCGTTCTCGCTCGCAGCGGATGGCGGCGCATTCGGAACGTCCGGCGGCGGAGCGATCGTCCGGGGCGCGTCAAGCGCCGGTGGCGCGGGAGGCTCCGGCGAAGCCTCGGCGCCGTTCGCCGCCGAATGCGATGAGCCGGCCGCTTTGGCGGGCTCAATCGAAGGGGAGCTCTGCGCCTTGCCCGCATCGTGCGCCAAAGGATCGAAGCGGCCGATGCTGCGCGCGCTGTCGTTGATCTCGTCCACCTGTTTCTTCAGGTCGGCGAGTTCCGCCTCGCGCAGAGCGTCCTGAAACTGGCCTTGGAATTCCGCCGCCATGCGGCGGATCTTCGCGGTCCACTGTCCGACCGCTCGCAGCACCGCGGGCAGTTCCTTCGGCCCGATCACGATCAGCGCGACCACGCCGATGAGAACAAGCTCGCTCCACCCGATATCGAACATACGAACTCCCGAGCGCCCGGATCCCGTCCGCCGGACCGCCCTGAATGCAAAGGTCGAGCGCTTGGCTCTGGCCCGCCTAGCCGGTCTTGCTCTTCTCGGTTTGCCCGACTGCCTGGGTCGACTGATGATCGATCGTCCTGACGGGCTCCGGCTTGACCGGCTCGGCTTTCGCCTCGTCGTCCTCGCTCATCCCCTTCTTGAACGCCTTGATGCCCTGGGCCACGTCTCCCATCATCTCGGAAATCTTGCCGCGTCCAAACAGCAGCAAGACGACGCCGATGACGATGATCCAGTGCCAGATACTCATGGAACCCATCGGTTTTTTCCTCCGGACCGAGGGGCCGCATCATGGCCACGCCTTCGGTTTTGCCCACAAGCTAGGCGTCGGCGGCTGCAAATACAAGGAGGACGGGCCCGCCGTTTTCCGCGCGCTGCGATGCTGCCCCCGCGGCGTGCAATCCCTACTCGCAGGTCCCCGCGTCGGAGGTAAGGTCGAGACGCGGCGCAAGTCCAAGATCCAGATCGGCCGGCTCGAGCGGCTCTTCGTCGTCGTTGAGCGCCGGATCGTCCGACGGCGCGGGGACGCGGAAATTCTCCGGAAGGTGCCCGTCGAACAGCCCTGCCCCCTTCAACTCGTCAAGGCCCGGCAAGTCGGTGAGCCGTTCCAGACCGAAATGCGACAGAAATCCTTCGGTCGTGCCGAAGGTGAGCGGCCGTCCGGGCGCCTTGCGCCGTCCGCGCGGCCTGATCCACCCGGTTTCGAGCAGAACGTCGAGCGTGCCCTTGGCCGCCGCAACGCCGCGAATCTCTTCGATCTCGGCGCGCGTCACCGGCTGATGGTAGGCGATGATGGCCAGCGTCTCGATCGCCGCGCGCGAGAGCTTCTTCGGCTCGACCGCCTCCTGGGTGAGCAGCCAGGCGAGATCGTTGGCGGTGCGGAACGCCCAGGTATTGCCGATCTGAACGAGATTGACCCCGCGCGGGGCGTATTCGAGCGCGAGACGCTTCAGGCTCGCCCGTACGTCCGTACCCGGTGGCAGACGCTTCCCCAGCGTCTTTTCGTCGAGCGGCTCCTTGGCGGCGAACAGCAGCGCTTCGATGAGCCGCAACTCTTCCGGCCGCTGCTCGGCCGCGGGAGCCTCGGCGCCTTGCGAGGCGTCGGGGGACGCAGCGGTCGCGTGCTCGGAAAGATCGCATGCCGTATTCTGCCATCCCTGGCTCATGTCGAGATCCTTTACTCCAACCGATCGTCAATGGTGTCCGGCATCCGGCGCTTCGCCGGTGGGGGACGCGCCAAGCGATCGCTTACGGACATGAATTGGCGCAAACGGGGCGGGCTGATGAACGTCCAGCACGCCCTCGAGCACGAGTTCGAGCGTTGCGACCAGGCTCGAAGCGAACACCGTCGGCCGCATCGACGGCTCGACTGCATAGGTCAGCAGGAAAGCGTCGAGTTCGGTCCAATCGGTGGCGGTGCCGATCAGCCGGGTGAGGACGGACCGCGCCTCCGCCAGCGACCAGACCGATCGCTTGGCGACGCGCACATGCGAGAGCGCGTGACGCTGCCGCTCGGTGGCGTAGGCCGACAGAAGATCGTAGAGGGTCGCCGACCATTCGGGCCGCTTGATCTCGGCGATCTCTTCCGGATCGCCGCGCGGGAAAACGTCGCGAAAGAGTTGCGGCCGCTCCATCAGCCTGCCCGCCGCCGCGCGGATCGCCTCGAGGCGCTTGAGGCGCATCGCGAGCGCCGTCGCCATGTCGGCTGCGCTCGCCCCATCGGCCTCGGCTGCCTCCGGGATCAGCAGGCGCGATTTGAGGAACGCGAGCCACGCCGCCATCACGAGGTAGTCGGCGGCGAGTTCGAGCCGCAACTTCCGCGCGGCCTCGATGAAAGCGAGATACTGGTCGGCCAGCGCGAGGATCGAGATGCGGGTCAGATCGACCTTCTGCTGGCGGGCGAGCGTCAGCAAAAGGTCCAGCGGCCCCTCGAAGCCTTCGACATCGACGATCAGCGCCGGCTCGTCCGCGGCCAGTTCGACTGCTTCGTCCATAAACTGGCCCGTATCGCCGGACATGTCAGAATCACCCCGCGGCTGCCGTCGCCCCCATCATACGGGAAAAGGTGATTCGCGCCTCGGCGATATCCACTGCGTCGGTCTCCTTCCGGCGCGCCGCCAGGGCCCGCTCGGTGCGTTGCAAAGCTTCGCCCGACAGCTCGCCAGCCCCGGATGCGACCTCCTCCATCTCGTGCAGATTGCCGTTGCAATGGAGGGCGATGTCGCAACCCGCCGCGAGCGCCTGCCGGGTCCGTTCGGCGATGCTGCCGCTCAGCGCGCCCATCGACACGTCGTCGCTCATCAGCACGCCGTCGAACCCGATCGAGCCGCGGATGACGTCGCTGATGACCCTGGGCGAGAGCGTCGCCGGAAGGTCCGGATCGATCGCGGTGAACAT
>JAEULX010000255.1 GCA_016793685.1 Bradyrhizobiaceae bacterium | reverse complement strand
CTCAATTCCATGACCGTGCCGATCCTGATGTCGCACTGACGGCCCGCGTCCCGCGTCCGCGAGGCGGCCGCGGGCGGCCCGCTCGCAGGGGAATTGCATGCCATTCATACGGCTGGCCCGGGCGGCGATTGTCTCAGCCGCCCTCTGGCTTGCCGCGGGACTTTCTCCCGCGGCGGCGCTCGACAAGGTCAGTTTCGGCACCAACTGGGTGCCCCAGCCCGAGCACGGCGGCTTCTATCAGGCGCTCGCCGACGGCACCTATCGGACATTCGGCCTCGACGTCACCATCGTGCCGGGCGGCCCCAACATCAACAACCGCCTCCTCCTGCCGGTGGGCAGGCTCGACTTCTACATGAGCGCCAACACGGTGCAGGGGTACGATGCGGTCGAGCAGGACCTGCCGACCATTGTCGTCGCCGCGATGTTCCAGAAGGACCCGCAGGTCCTGATGGCGCATCCCGACGCAGGCGTGACCCGCTTCGAGGACCTCAAGCCGCTCACGCTGTTCGTGTCCAAGGAGGGCATCCTCACCTATTTCCAGTGGCTCAAGACCGAGTACGGGTTCAGTGACGCGCGGGTTAAGCCCTACACCTCCAACCCGCAGCCCTTCATCGTCGACAAGCGCAGCGCGATGCAGGGCTACGTCACCTCCGAGCCCTATTCGATCGAACTGCGGGCGGGCTTCAAGCCGGTGATCTTTCTGCTCGCCGACTACGGCTTCGACAGCTACTCGACCCTGATCGAGACGCGGACCGACCTTGTCGAGAAAAACCCCGGCCTGGTGCAGCGCTTTGTCGATGCCTCGATCATCGGCTGGTACAACTATCTCTACGGCGACAACGCCAAAGCCAACGCGCTCATCAAGCTGGCCAACCCCGAGATGACCGACGGGCAGATCGCCTATTCGGTGGCCAAGATGCGGGAGTACGGCATCGTCGACTCGGGCGATGCGGACAAGCTCGGCATCGGCGCGATGACGGACGCGCGCATGGCGAGCTTCTTCGACAAGATGGCGCGCGCCGGCGTGGTCAAGCCGACGCTCGATTTCCGCAAGTCCTACACGCTGCAATTCGTCAACAAGGGCGTGGGGAAGGAGTTGCGGCGGAAAAAGTAGGCGGCGATTTTCAGCGGACTTGGCGAAAGAAAAAAGGCCGCCCGTGGGCGGCCCTTCTTGTTCGTGTTCCTGCGAGAGGAGGCTGGATCAGAAATCCATGCCGCCCATGCCGCCGCCCGGCATCGGAGGCGCCGCCTTCTCCTTCGGCAGCTCGGCGACCATCGCCTCGGTGGTGATCAGGAGGCCGGCGACGGAGGCCGCATCCTGCAGCGCCGCGCGCACGACCTTGGCCGGATCGATGATGCCGGCTTCCAACATGTCGACATATTGCTCGCTCTGCGCGTCGAAGCCGAAGGTCTCCGACTTGTTCTCGAGGATCTTGCCGGCGACCACCGAGCCCTCGAAGCCCGAGTTCTCGACGATCTGGCGCAGCGGCGCTTCGATCGCCTTCAGCACGATGTTGATGCCGGCCTGGACGTCGGCGTTCTCGTTGGAGACCTTGCCGACCGCCTTCTTGGCGCGCAGCAGCGCCACGCCGCCGCCGGCGACGATGCCCTCCTCGACCGCGGCGCGGGTCGCATTGAGCGCGTCCTCGACGCGGTCCTTCTTCTCCTTGACCTCGACTTCGGTCGCCCCGCCGACGCGGATCACCGCAACGCCGCCCGCGAGCTTGGCGAGCCGCTCCTGCAGCTTCTCCTTGTCGTAGTCGGAGGTGGTCTCCTCGATCTGCGCCTTGATCTGGCCGACGCGGTCCTCGATGTCCTTCTTCTTGCCGGCGCCGTCGACGATCGTGGTCTTTTCCTTCTCCAGGATCGCCTTCTTGGCGCGGCCGAGCATGGCGACGGTCACGTTTTCCAGCTTGATGCCGAGGTCTTCGGAAATGAGCTGGCCGCCGGTCAGGATGGCGATGTCCTCGAGCATGGCCTTGCGGCGATCGCCGAAGCCGGGCGCCTTGACCGCCGCGACCTTCAGGCCGCCGCGCAGCTTGTTGACCACGAGGGTCGCGAGCGCCTCGCCTTCGACGTCCTCGGCGACGATCAGCAGCGGCTTGCCCGACTGCACCACCGCTTCGAGCACCGGCAGCATCGCCTGCAGGCCGGAGAGCTTCTTCTCGTGCAGGAGCACGTAGACGTCCTCGAGCTCGGCGACCATCTTCTCGGCATTGGTGATGAAGTAGGGGGAGAGATAGCCGCGGTCGAACTGCATGCCCTCGACGATCTCGACGTCGGTCTCGAGCGCCTTGGCCTCTTCGACCGTGATCACGCCCTCGTTGCCGACCTTCTGCATGGCGTTGGCGATCATCGTGCCGATGGTCTGGTCGCCGTTGGCGGAGATGGTGCCCACCTGGGCCACTTCGGAGGAGGAGCCGACCTTCTTCGCCCGCTTCTCGATGTCCTGCACCACCGCGGCGACGGCGAGGTCGATGCCGCGCTTGAGGTCCATCGGGTTCATGCCGGCGGCCACCGCCTTCGCGCCCTCCTTCACGATCGCCTGGGCGAGCACGGTCGCGGTCGTGGTGCCGTCGCCGGCGATGTCGTTGGTCTTCTGGGCGACCTCGCGCACCATCTGCGCGCCCATGTTCTCGAACTTGTCCTCGAGCTCGATCTCCTTGGCGACGGTGACGCCGTCCTTGGTGATGCGCGGGGCGCCGAAGCTCTTGTCGAGCACGACGTTGCGGCCCTTGGGGCCGAGCGTCACCTTGACGGCGTTGGCGAGAACATCGACGCCGCGCAACATCCTGTCGCGGGCCTCGTTGGAAAAGCGTACGTCCTTGGCAGCCATTGGGAATTACTCCGAATTATTGGGGAATTGCGATCTCGCCTGAGACAGCCGCAGCCTTGGGCTCGGCGCACCATCGTCGTCGCAAACGGCGACAGCGTCCGTGCAGGGACCCGTCAACGCCGATTTGCTGCGCGCAGGAGGCGCCTCAGAGCGAGGAGTTGTCCGTTATCCGATCACGCCCATGATGTCCGACTCCTTCATGATCAGGAGTTCCTCGCCATCGAGCTTGACCTCGGTGCCCGACCACTTGCCGAACAGCACCCGGTCGCCGGCCTTCAGGTCGATGGGGATGAGCTTGCCGGCCTCGTCGCGGCCGCCGGGGCCGACGGCGATGACCTCGCCCTGCTGCGGCTTTTCCTTGACGGTGTCGGGAATGATGATGCCGCCGGCAGTCTTCTCTTCCGCTTGAATGCGGCGCACGACCACGCGGTCGTGCAAGGGGCGGAAATTGGTTTTCGCCATGATGTCCTCGTCGCCGCCGCGAGGCGGCTCTGGATGGGTGATTGAACGCTGGCCTTGGCGTCCGGCTCGGATGCTTGGCACTCGCGACTTCGGAGTGCCAGTCGCCCGGGAAATAGGCAGTCGCCGATAGGGTGTCAAGGAGCCCGGCGGGCGCATCTCGATAAGGATTTGAAACGTCACGGGCTTATCAAGAGCGGACACGCGTGAGTCGGCCGGAGACGCCACGCACCGTTGCGGTCGCTTCCTACAAATGCGGGCGATTGCGCGTACGGGG